>WJXE01000145.1 GCA_009665115.1 Nitrosopumilales archaeon | reverse complement strand
GGTCTAAAATGTCTCTTGATTTTGAACACAATCAAAACTATGGTTTTTCCCACATTTCTTGAAACATCTACTAGCATCAACGACAATATACCAGCTATTTGCCATGGACTAAGTGAATGTATCCACGAGACAAAACCTGCAAAGAAATTTCCTATTAAAACCAACGTAACATCCAGCATTATTTATCAACTGTAATTCTGGGACGCTTAATTATTAAAGAAATCGATATTTGACATTCGCTATTTGCAATGGGATTTGATGAGGGTACTATATTCGTTACCAAAGAATTGACAAGTTGTACCTGTGGTTTCAAGTCCTTTCCCGATTTACGATTATTGACAAAACAGACATTTTTTTATAATTTTTCGATTGTAGGTGGTCAAAAGGTTAAAAAAGGTTAAAAAGGCTGCCGTACATCCTTTTTAAGGCATGTGTTCCATTATCGGATACAAGGGTCAACTAGATGTAGCCCCACTATTGGTAAATAGCCTTGAAAGAATGGAATACAGAGGGTATGATAGCGTAGGAATAGCCACAATAAATGATGGCAAGATCATACTGAAAAAGGGGGTAGGGAAAGTAGCCGATGTCAATAAGAGGCTTGACTTGGGAAGTCTGCCTGGTGACACAGGTGTTGGGCACACCAGATGGGCTACCCATGGCAGTGTTACCAATACCAATGCTCATCCTCATTATGGTTGCACAGATAGCATAGCCATTGTGCACAATGGGATTATCGAAAACCACAAAGAATTAAGAGAAGAGCTTATTGGCATAGGTCATATTTTTAAAAGCGATACTGATAGTGAAGTGATTGCACACCTTCTTGAGAAATATTACGTCGACCAAAAAAATATAAAGAAAGCTGTCATTGATACCTGCAAAAGACTAGAAGGGGCTTATGCATTTGTGGCAGTCTTTGAGGACGGCACGATATGTGGATCGAGATACAATGAGCCTCTGATAATTGGATCAGTAGACACCGGACATTTTATCTCAAGCGACATTCTGGGATTTCTAGAATACACTAACAAAGCTATCTACCTCGAAAATAGAGACACTGTTATCCTTGATTCAAAAACCCTTCAGATATTTGACATGGAGGGAAATCCTGTGAATAGGCCAATCACTCAGGTAGCTTGGGAACTAGCCTCAGTAGACAAGGGAAAATACGCTCATCATACCCTAAAAGAAATCCATGAACAACCTGTGATAGTGGAAAAAGCAGGAACCCAAAATTTAGATAGGGTTAAAGAATTTTGTAATATCGTAAGAAATTCTAGGACTGTATTTCTTACAGGTAGCGGAACAAGTTATCATTGTGCATTAATTGCTAAACATCTACTATCAAATTTTGCAAAAATTCATGCCGAAACTATGGTGTCAAGCGAATTTCAATATACACTCGATGGTATTGACAATACTTCAGTCCTACTTGCCATTTCTCAGAGTGGCGAAACGGCGGATGTTTTGCAGGCTGTGAAGGCTGCAAAGCATATGGGAGCTAGAATTCTTTCTATTGTGAATATTCCTACCTCGTCCTTAGCCAGAATCAGCGATTGGTTCCTGCTTATCGAATGTGGGCCTGAAGTAGGAGTAGCTGCAACTAAAAGTTTCACGGCTCAATTGTCTTTAATTTATACCATAGTCGATAGATTATGCAACGGTTGCCTAAGCTTTGAAGCCGATAAGGCATTTCTTGGTGGTGCGCTCCGCGAAATACTAGACACCGAAATTGAAATCCACAGAATTGCAGAGAGGCTCAGAGATGCAACGGATATTTATATAATCGGAAGATCAATTCATTATCCTATTGCTCTTGAGGGCGCATTGAAATTAAAAGAACTGGCTTATATCCATGCGGAAGGTATGACAGCAGGCGAACTGAAACATGGCCCACTTGCTTTAATTGGGAGCAACAGCTACGTAATAATAATTAACCCTAACGATACGACTTCTAATGATAACATTGCTACTGCCCATGAAATAAAAGCAAGAGGAGCAACGATAATCGGTATCTCTGATAGACCAAATGATGTATATGATATTTTTATAAAGATTCCATCCGTGAAGAGCATTTTCTATCCTATTATCGAAGTGTTGCCCTTTCAGATTTTGGCATATTATCTGGCACTTGCAAAGAATGCAGATCCGGATTATCCACGCAATCTTGCTAAATCGGTTACTGTAAAATGATTAAACGCCGTGAAAAACAAAAAGACATGATTTTATAAATGACAAAGAAAATTCTTGGCTTTGCAGTGTTTGTGTTTCTGGCTATAACACTCCTTTCATCCATCTTTTTGCCGTCCTCTTCATTCTTGCTTGGCGATACGAAAGCTTATGCACAACAAGCTCCGATAAAACTAGAACTAAATGTCTGGGCAACAAACTTTTTTGCATTCATAGCACAAGAAAAGGGGTATTTTAAGCAAAATAACGTTAATGTAGAATTAACATTGGTCCCAGACTACCTTCAGTTCCTAAAGGACTATTCCAACGGGCAATATGATGGAATAATAGGAGTTTATTCTGATATAATGCTCCAGGATAATCAGGTATAGATACGAAGGTTGTTTATGCTGTTGACTATTCAAAATCTGCAGATGCTATTATTGGCAAAGGAAATAATCTAACAGAAGTAAAGGGACAAAAAATTGGCGTTCAAGGGATTAATACCTTTTCACATTTCTTTGTCTTAAGTGCGTTACAAAAAGTAGGATTGACAGAAGGCGATGTTCAATTCGTTAGTATCCCTGCTCAAAATGTCACCCAGGCACTAGATAAAGGAGAAATTTTTGCTGGTCATACTTATCAGCCCTATCTATCGGGCGGCTTGAAGAAGGGATACCATGTCATGTTTACGGCTGGACAGCTTCCAGGCCTTATAACGACTGTTCTTGCTTTTCGTTCGAATATAGTGGATCAAAGACCTCAAGATGTCCAAGCTGTTATATCGTCGTTCATTGAAGCAGAACAATACTACGACAGTCACAGAGAAGATGCTCTAAACATAATGTCTTCCAAATCAGGAGTAAGCAAACAAGACATAATTCAAAATTTCGACGGTATTAAGGTAATTTCATTAAAGGAAAATAGCCTTTTAGCTATGAAC
Source organism: Nitrosopumilales archaeon (assembly GCA_009665115.1). GTDB lineage: Archaea > Thermoproteota > Nitrososphaeria > Nitrososphaerales > Nitrososphaeraceae > Nitrosopolaris. The sequence continues at coordinate 2,079 of WJXE01000145.1, read as the reverse complement.
AATAAATCCAACGAGACAACATCGCTATATGCACTCGGAAATCATATGGCAGGATTTCTTGTAGACAGAGGACAGATGGGACAATATCCTGATTTTACCAAATTAATCCAGCCAAAGTTTGTCAATGCTCTATATGGAACACAAAATGTGAAAGCTATAGGAAAATGATGACAATTAAGAAAAAAATGTAAACAGGAACAGCAGTGATAATCAATGAGAATCAGAACAAGTCTACTTGTCTTAGTTATTTCTTTGACATCCGCATCCATAATTGTGACTGCTTTTATAGCAACCCAGAATTTTACAAACACTTTAAAATCTGCAGTACTAGAAAATCTTAATACACAGAATGTAAACTTGATGGATAAAATCAATCGTCTCATGTTTGAAAGAGTGGGAGATATTCACCTTCTTTCGATAGGTAAAATTTTAGGTAATTCTAATTTAACTTTGACAGAAAAAATGAATTATCTTCGCGCCGTGGAAAGAGCGTACAAGACCTACGGATCTATTTCAATTTATAATATGAATGGTATAAAGATTGGGGATACAAGAAATGTCCTTATAGGTATTAATGAATCACAAATGCCTTTCTTTGAACATGCAATCCGAGGAGAGATTTATTACGATAAAATTCCAGTTATGTCACCGTCTCTTGGCCAATATGTACTTCATTTTTCTGCACCTATTTATGATAATAAAGGCAAAATAAATGGGGTCGTAGTGACTAGCTATCCATTAAATAAATTAAATGATGTCCTGCAAGGACCCTTCCAAACTGATCTAGTTTCTAGTAATGGTTTATTAATTTATTCCAATTATGACAGGGAATCTGTAATGCAAAAGAATGTCAGCGACTCAAAAATCATTAGAATGTTAAAGGACACAACTAATACTATGAACAGTACAGTTGAAAACCGGATGGGCCAGGATTTCATTTTGGTTGGCATGCACCAAACAGGAGGATATCTAGACTACAAGGGCAGCGGCTGGTATCTGATATTAGGAGATGATGCTCGAGAGTTATTTGGTGTTGTACAACAGGATACCAATCTACTATTCTTATCTGCAGGCATTATCCTTGCCGTCGCGGTGGTAATTGCTTTCTTGTTCTCAGGAAGGATTTCAAAGAACGTTAATGAACTAAGAAGACTCACACAACTGGTAAGCGAAGGCAATTATAGTGTTAAAGTTGAGACAAAAAGAGCGAAATCGGATGAATTAGGAGAGTTAGCATCAAGCTTTGAAACTATGAGACAGAACGTAAATCACGTCAATGACAATCTAAACGCTATTGTAACGGAAAGGACTAAGGACTTGAAGAAAGCTAATTCGGAATTAAAACTAAAGGAAATAGATCTAAATAATGCCAATGAAGGATTAAGAGCAGCAGAAAAAGCAAAAGAAGAATTTATGTCGATGGTCAGTCATGAATTAAAGACGCCGCTTTCCCCAATGAAACTCTACACGGAAATGCTTCTGAAATCCACATCGTCATTTGGAAGCATAACTGAAAAACAAAAGAAGGCGATACAAATTATTCACAACAACATCTTGAGATTAGAAGTGCTGGTAAGTGATATACTTGATGTGTACAAATTAGACATAGGAAGATTAAGACTCAAAAAGACCGAGGTAGATATTGAGGAGCTGATGAATCAAAGTGTTGCAGAACTCATGCCCCTTACAACAGATAAGCGAATTAAGCTTGGAACAGACATACGAACATCAGGAACGATCAACTGTGATTCGGGGAGAATAAGTCAGGTTATCTCTAATTTAGTAAAAAACTCGATAGATTTCGTTCCACAAGATAATGGAAGGATAACCATAAGAGTTGAGGAAGAAAGAGCAGAAAAAGAAGATAAACAAGAAAAGGGCGTCAGTGTTAATGATAGTGATAGTACAACCGGTCCTAAAGCTAGGGGTGGAGACAATCATAAAGTGGTCTTCACGATTGAAGACAATGGTCCTGGTATGTATGGGAACGATACAGATAATCTATTCAAGAAATTTTATCAAATAGACACTACTGCCACCAGAAAACATGGGGGTACAGGACTGGGACTGGCAATATCC
>WJXE01000144.1 GCA_009665115.1 Nitrosopumilales archaeon | reverse complement strand
TAACATAAACTTTCCAGAATTACGAGATGCTCTAAATACTAAATGGAATGTCAACATTTTAGAACCAAGAGAAGGAATAGGAGGTCACTGCCTGCCAAAAGATACAAAGATGTTTCTGCACTCATCAAAGTCTATAAGAAGCAAAATACTTACAGCATCTATGGAAGTGGATCAGCATTATCGAAGATATAGACAAACTAGAGGTGGGAATAATAATAATTGCGGGAACAGTACACAGCTAAGAGCAGAGGTAATACGAGATGACTTCTTATCATCCCCGCCGTCGTCATTGTCCCCGATTAATTCAGCAGAGGATACTGAAGAAGGCAACTAAACTGTAGGGTAAAGCTTTATTCACTTCCCCACCGCCTGCGGAACTCGTCACGTATAGTATACCAAAATTATAAGTAGGTAAAATTTCTCATATCAATTGTTGTCTATTAACAATCTCCAGCCTTTAATTGAAGACTGGAAAGCAAATGTTGTTAATTTCCTTGGCGATGGTAACGATACAGAGAGGCTAGCTGAGTATGCTTTGCATGTTTCAAGGATTCTTGCTTATCCCGACCTGGATGTAAAAGATATTTTAGATAAAATCGACGCAATGGGAAGAGAGCTAATCTTAGCAACGAAGAAATTGATGCCGTTAAGGCCGACGCAAATAATAGAAACAATTAACAACTATTTATTTAAAGAGAAGGAGTTTAGAGCAAACCTACAAGACTACTATAACCCCATGAACAGCTATGTTAACGTTGTTTTGGAACAAAAGTTTGGTATCCCCATTACTCTGTCTATAATATACATACGCATAGCACATATGCTAAAATTTAGATTACACGCGGTCAATTTTCCTGCTCACTTTCTGATTAAACACATACTAGAAGGAGACGGTAGTGAGATAATTATCGACCCGTTTAATGGTGGACGAATAATGGATGATTACACTATGAAAGAATTGCTCGATCAATTTTATCCCGGTCAAAATATTGCATTAACACGAGCGTTTGTAGAAAAGGCTACATCAGCTCAGGTCATGATACGGATGCTAAATAATTTAAAAGGTAGTTATTATGAATCGCAAGATATTGAGAGAGCAGAAATAGCGAACGAGATGATAATTGCCATAGAGCCCCATAACCCCGATGCAGTAAGAGATAAGGGCATGATATTTCTAAAGAGGAATAACCCCTTGAAAGCACTAGAGATGTTGAACATGTACCTCGAACTGGATCCTGAAGCAGAAGACGCAGATGCAGTTCTTGATATAATAAGACAAGTCCGTGAACAAATTAATAAAAAATAATCTTAAACAAAGTACTCCGGATCCTGGGCTTGAAATAGCGCTTTATGGTTTTTAGTTACCTTCTTGGAAGTTCTTTTTGTAATTTTAAAAATAATTCCTTTGCATTCTTCCTAGCCTCGTCTGGGAGCTCCTTGCTAAATATTGTATTACTGAGAGCATCCAACACTACTTGCCACTCAATCTCAGAAAGCATAAAGTTGAATTTGCTATTACTCCCACTGCTACTACTCATTATTTACAGCGAATTTGAAAGTCTAATAAAATCTTATTCTTGATATAATCTACAAGAGCAGCGAATTTATCGCCAAATTCTCACTTTACAACTTTAAGTTCTATTCTAAGCAATCAGAGCCTTCTGGCATATAAAAGAAATTGTTCCGACTCCTTAATGTTAAAATTTTTCATAACGACTGACAAGTGCTCACTCTGATAAGCTAGAAGCTGTAAGACATATGAATGAGAATTAGGCGGCGGTTTGATTGATGAGATACGTAAGTTTGTTAGGAAAGCGACGAGATTTTGTAAGGAAGATTTTGATAAGGAATCTAAATACACTATTTGCAAGGCATCTCTCCTATGCCAATAACCGCGCCTATTAAGTAGAGCGATTCCATTAGGAGACGGATAGCCTGTCACGATTAAGTTTCGCTTTTTAATAAAATGCCGCAGCGTATTACGATTGAGAAAATACCATCGCCACGCTTTAACGTACCTTTTTCCTGACAACTTGTATATTGGAGAATCTGTTAGATAATTGCATATGTCGTTTAAATCTTCTAAAGACGCAACCCTTGCATTTGTATGTCTTATTCGACTCGATCCCACAGTTTTATGGGTACTTGCGTAATACACCCATCGCGAGATTACACTGAAACCATTGTTTTCCAGCATGAGCCGTGATCCAATGTTGTCAGTTGCTACAACTGCTGATGCTTCAATGGCTCCTTGTCGCATTCCAAACTGCAGCATTTTTGCAATCAGGGCGGTAGCGATCCTCTTTCGTCTGTGATCAGGATGGACTCTGATGCCTTCAAGCCAAATCTGCCTTTTTCCAGGACATATGATGCCATGGGAAATAGCTACCGGGAAGTTATTATTGTTCTTGCTTCTTTCATTATGATCAACTACGTAGAGCTTGCCATGCGGGTCAGCAGACCATATGTCCCATACTTGATCAATATAATCGCCCCATTCGAAAGTATTGCTACAAAACTTTAGAACTTCTTCTTTATCTGATTTTTTAGCTGTTCTAACTATCACGACAGAGTAGTAGTTTTAATAGTTATTGTTATTATCGTATTCATGCTATAAAGAAATTGTGGCCGCCTTATGAAAAATCGTAAAGGCGGTATGACAACTAATTCTTTGATTTGTCATCTTCTAATACGACTCCAGCGTATTTGCCTCTTTTGCCGACGTTTCTGGATCCTTGGTTATAACCGCGATCCAAGGTTGTAGAAGGTCCGGGTTTAGCTTTACTAATTTGATATTAGCCTCAGATAGCAGCTGCGTCCCATCTTCTGGGTAGTCAGCAAGAACAACTATCCTCTTAATACCTACGCTGACTGCCATCTTGCTGCATTCTAGACACGGAGCAAAGGTTGAATATAATGAGGCGCCCCTAGTGCTTCCAGCATTTCCAAATAATGCGCACTGCATTATAGCATTTGCCTCTGCGTGAGTACACATACATCGCTCCAAAAATTCACCTGATTTGATTTCGCCCCTGATTCTCGCCATGCACCTGTAACATCCGCCCTCAAAACAGTTCTTTACACCCGAAGGAGTTCCGTTGTAGCCCGTTGCTATTTGTCTATTGTCTTTCACAATTACTGCACCGATATGTCTTGTAACACAGTTCGAGCGGAGTTTTGCTATTTCTGAATGAAGCATAAAGTACGTATCCCAGTCTGGTCTCTTCATTTCCTTTCCAGATTACTCGATGACAGTTAGTATATTAGATTATTGTGCAAACTCGAAGCTTGTTAGAGATATATATCACTGCGGGAGGAGGAGGTCTGGCCTGAAGTAATAGACGCGATAAAGGATCAGCACAGAAGCCCAGCGGCCTAAGAGGATATATATCTTATATCGACTCTGATGTGTATCATATATTCATATCGTGTTTTCGATGTTTATCATCACACAATCGAGGATTGGTTGGGCAGAAAAGTCAGAAATTGGGCAATAAGCTCATAAAGAGTCTCTCCTTGTAAAGACAATGGGAAGTACTATCAGTGCAGGTGGTTAGAAGAATTATAGTTCCCAAGCCCGGATATGTAATTTTTTATAGCCCTCCAGTACATAGTAATTATCTGTAGGTCTATGCGCCACTCAAGCCTTGAAATAGATGAAAGAAGGTCACGGAAACTCCTTCTTGGAATATTTTACTTTTGTGCATTCGCAATGGCGTCTATTACGGCATACGCTTTGTACGTCAGTGTCGGAGAATATCTTAAGACTGGAAGAGTTGTAATTGGTGAAGTACTCGTTAATACAGAATTCCCTGTACATGGATTTTCAAAACTTGTGACATATTTAATGATCGTGTCCGTCGTGGGCTGGTATTGTGTGACTAAGTTAGGTGGAGAGAAGGTCACAGATGTTCCTAGGACAGTCAAGTTGATCCTACAACTAGTAGTTCTAGCTATAGCTGTAATAGCACTCTATGAATTCATTTACAATTTCATAATATGGAGTTCGTTGATTACAGCTGATGCTATGAAGGGAATATTGAAGCTCGATGCCATAAATATGCCATATCCTAATCCCAAAACACCTTGGAACCTTGTATTTGCGACAAAGATGTCATTAGCAGCATTTCTCATTTCGGCTCACGGATTTTATATCATGTCAAGGCCGAAGAAGATACCATCAGAATAGTGATAGGAAAGTAATAAGTTTGCCAAATTGCATGGTCTCACAATATCACTTTTAAATTTCCTTTTTATCCTCTTGATAAAATAAGTTCTTGCAGGTTCAATCTCGAATCCTCGAAATCCAGGTGAATCATATAGTATAGACTCTTTGTGATAATCCTTCCTCTTTAAACGAGTAGTTGTGAAATAGCCTTATCATAGATGCAACATATCCCGCAGCATTATCCAGATGCTCCTGAGGCTCTATTCCATATCAAATTTTTTTTCCTTTAAGCAAACGTTTGCAATCCCCGAATGTTCCCCGATCCAGACGATTTGCAAACTATGTTATTTAGTATCACACTCTGGGCTTCACTTTGTCATCGCGTCCAAAATACGCCTTAGCTGTCTTAAATTTAAATTCGATCCGAGTTAGATTGCACTTTATCCAATTTCTGATAAGGTAGATCATAGCTAAAACTTGTTGCTAATTTGTGTAAGACCGTTTGTCTACAAAAGTCATCAACTCTAACTTCATCTTCTATCATGCTTAGACCATTCTTCAAGCCTAAATTGGCAATAGATGCATTTGGCGAACCACCGTACGTATTGCTTCGTCTTGAGTTTTTTGAATCATAAACACATGCCTGCGTGACGGCTGATGCAAGCGATGAGCATAAACGATAGCGCATATTGATGAAGTTCGAGGCATTCCCCACTATTCATATCCTGTTGCACTTTCTGCCATCACTGCCACCAACGCTGATCATGTCAATTTTCTTGTTTTTGTTAATTTTGTAAATGTCACCTCAAGACTCGACGTGACATCAGTTTAAAGGGCTGAAAAGAATAATATCCACGATTAATAGATTAGACGAAAGACTAGATAAATCAAATACTTTGAAGAAAAAAATGAAACTGTGAATTGAAAAATTGTGGGTGATGCAAGAAATTTGTTATATACCTACCGGCTCAGTAGCCACTTCACGGGTATATTTATTATTAGACCTCTAGATAGACGGTCCCATTTTCTATACTAAC
>WJXE01000143.1 GCA_009665115.1 Nitrosopumilales archaeon | reverse complement strand
GTCATAGAATAGGTGGGCGCCTGTAGCATTTTTATTCCATGTCCATGCCACCCATGCCACCCATGCCACCCATGCCACCCATGCCACCCATGCCACCACCAGGTGGTCCGGCAGGCATTTTAGACTTGCTTGCTGCGATGACATCATCTATGCGTAAAAGCATAGTGGCCGCTTCTGTGGCAGATTTTATGATCTGTTCCTTGACAACCAGCGGCTCAAGGACGTTCAGCTTGTACATGTCGGCTACAACACCACCTCGTACGTTGATACCTGTCCATTTAGCTCCCTTCGATTGTTTTGCACGCAGCTCAGTCATGGTATCAATTGGATCCATACCTGCGTTCTCAGCAAGGGCAAGTGGAATTGCATCAAGCGCATCTGCGAATTTCTGAACAGCAAGCTGTGCACGTCCTTCTAGATTGCTTGACCACTCTCTCAACTGACTCGCGATATATGCTTCAGGAGCACCCCCGCCAGCGACTATCGCAGGTTTCTCAACTACATCCTTAGTTACCATCAGAGCATCATGCAAGGAACGGTCTGCCTCATCCACTACTCTTTGTGATCCACCCCTAACCAGAATTGTCACTGCTTTGGGATTCTTGCACCCTTCTATAAAGACCCATTTGTCAGTTTCTACCTTACGCTCTTCAACCAACTCAGCAGAACCCAAATCCCTAGTGACAAGGTCATCTAGATTATTTACTATCCTCGCACCAGTTGCCTTCGATAATTTGAACATATCGCTCTCTTTGACGCGCCTTACTCCAAGTATGCCTTCCTTAGCAAGATAATGCTGCGCAATATCGTCGATTCCCTTCTGACATAGTACGACATTGGCGTTAGCAGACTTGATTTTTTCGACCATGGATTTGAGCATCCTGTTCTCTTCATCAAGGAACATTTGCATCTGCTGAGGGTCATTAATACGGATCTCAGCACTCATCTCTGTCTTTTCAATTTCAAGAGCAGAAGTTATCAGCGCTATCTTTGCATTTTCGACTCTCTTCGGCATACCTGAATGAACAACTTCCTTGTCAAGCACAATCCCTTTGATGAGCTTGGTGTCACGCATAGAGCCACCTGCTTTCTTTTCCACCTTTATATTATCTAAGTCTACCTTTAGGGCATCATGTCCGCCATCCTCGGCGATCTGCTTAATAGCATTAACCACGATTTGACTCAAAGTGGGGCTGTCTTCAGAAACAAGCTTGGAGTCCATGCTTGTCCTCGCGATTCTTATCATTACTTCTTTGTCATCTACGTCTACTTTAACTGCAATTTTTTGTAATAACTTCAATGCTTGCTCAGCCGCTGCTGTATAACCGTCTACAATTACAGATGGGTGAACATCCTTGCTTATCAGATCCTCAGCTTTTTCCAACAGGGCACCTGCGAAGATGACTGACGAAGTTGTTCCATCGCCAACTTCATTGTCAACAGATTTCGACACTTCAACCATCATCTTTGCAGCAGGATGCTGTACATCTATTTCCTTCAGAATAGTCGCACCGTCATTTGTAATTGTTACATCGCCCAACGTGTCGACCAGCATTTTGTCCATGCCCCGCGGGCCCAGACTGGTCTTCACGATTTCTGAAATCAATTTTGCGGCCGAAATGTTGTTTTTTTGTGCATCCTTACCTTTATTTTCTCTTGTTCCTTCCTTTAAAATTATTACTGGCATTCCGCCAGCTGTGGTTTGAATTGAAGCCATTTTCATTTTCCTCTAGTAGAATGTTAGAACTTTTTCTCATGCCCCTTTTATAGTTTTTCACATCATAACCGAGCCAACTGCTTTTGCTTGCTGCTGAATTTATCTCTAAAGCTAGTCACGTTTATGATAAATCTCTCATGTTTTCCATCGCCGATTCTTTCGAGGTTATCAGACGCCTCAACGTCAAATAAGACTCTTCTTACATCGGCCGATACAACTTTCGCCCTGAAAACTACACTAGCACCCACAGGAGTGGCTGCTAAATGTCGAATGTTTACAAGAGTTCCAACAGAATCCCAATCTCTAAGGTGGATAAACTGCTCCTTTAGCAGTAACCTACAAGTTTCTTCCATCTCGGATATCATCGAAGGTGTTGAAAGTACGTTCTCTCCTTCCCACAGAAAACTTGTCGTTTGAGCAGAACTAATCCTAATCGTTCTCTCTTTTGTTGAGCCAACTTTTACTGCAAAATTCATCTAACATACGCAAGACAGATAAAAAATTTAAATTTTGTCAAATCTATCAGATGAAAACTATCTCTCATTTCATTCCAGTTTTGTTTATTTATTTTTTATGCCTACGCGCATCTGCCTTTCTCTCATTTTCTTCCCGCACGTGATGAAGTCTATCTTTTTCATGCAAGAACTCCTTGCCGCAATTATGACACTTCGGAACAGATTGGTGATGCACATTTTTCAGATGCTCTATTATATCGTCTAGTTTATTGAACTTCTCATGACAGTATTCACATTGCTTTCTTTCAGGAATAAACAGAATCATACTTGTTATCTTATTCAGTTCACCTCCTATTAAGCATCTGCTCGCATCTCCCAAATAGATGCAAGACTAATAATATTGATATAGAAAAAAAGGAAAAGAAAGGGTCTAGGCTCGAGGTTTCCTATGCCTTATGGCTGATACAATCACGTACGCTAATCCTACGCTCAGACCAAATGTCAACGGGATCCACACCCCAAAGCTCTCCCAGGTTGCAGGGACTATCTGCTGAAGAAGCGCGTCAAATACCATACACTATCGTACAGACTCTTAGTATATTAGATTTTCTCAGGATCCGCCTCATTCGATTTGGTGGGGGGACCGTATTACTGGGAACTGTAATCCCTGGAAGTAAACGTCGATTCGGTATCGACTCAACGTTTCATATTTAACTTATTCCAGATAGTATAGATACCGTCAGATCGTCAGATACATTCCTACCCAATTCGATGAAGTTATGTAAGAAAAAAACAAGTTGTATTGATTGTTTCATTAATCAGTCTGGTAATGGGAATTGATCTAGAATATTGAATACTCCTCATTCGTTGGCTAGAAAAGATTTCCTCGGATGACACAGCACTCATTGCATTAATCCAAGCTTGACATATACGTGATCTTGATCTTGACGTGCTTAAAGAATGAGGATGCTAGCAATATAATGCGTATATATACAGGGAAAGAATTCGAATACAGATTAATCGAAAGACCATGGTTCGTTTTTATCGTTCTATCAGAGACAGTCCCGTTTCCGAGGCTGATATAATCCTCATTGGTGTACCGGACGAGTCAAAGTCGCTAGCGAAGCGGAAAGGAACGAATAGAGCACCGGATATCATTCGCTTGGCATCCAATGACTCGGAGTTTTTCGAAAGGGAAGAAAAAACTATCCCCGTATTGCCCATGCGTGGTAGTTTCGACGATAAGCGGATCCTGGATGCAGGTAACGTCACTAGGGAACAACTTCCACAGATGATAGCTGACATAGTTTCAGCGAAGAAGATACCGATTATCATTGGCGGAGATCATTCTATAACAACTATAGCGTTACGTGCGATAGGGGGCGTTTTGGGTAAAATCGGTCTGCTTTATTTTGACGCGCATCCTGACTTCGTTTCCTCAATGAAAAACTATTATGGTTCCGTACTTACGGATTCTGCTCAATCTATAGAATATAAAAAAAGTATGCTAATCGGAACGAGGGCCGCAGAGCCAGAGGAATTGGAGAATGCGCAGAATGCTGGATTAGAGATCGTCTCTCCTCTGGATTTCGTCGAATTGGGCGTTTTGAAGATTGCAGATAAAGTGGTTGCAAAAGCGACAGGGCCTAAAAAATACATCTCAATTGATCTCGATTGCATTGACCCGGCTTTTGCTCCAGGAGTCTCTTTACCGTCAGCGGGCGGCCTATCGAGTATCGATCTCATCTATCTCGTAAAGCGTGCAATAGACTGCGGTGTAATTGGACTAGATATAGTCGAGCTTTCTCCGGATTTTGATTTTAACCATTCTACGGCAAATCTAGCCGCTAGAATTATCTCCGAGTGTATTGCATCAATCAAGGTGCATCGCTAATATAACATCAATATTGATAGCATCTGTCATTCTACTTCCTCGCGTTCCAGAACGGGAAGCGAGAACGCGAGTCTCCAGCGGTTAGTCCTTGAACTGATACCGGTCATTATACCTAACGATACAACATATCTGTCGTGAATGCAGGTGATATTAGAAGAGTCTACAGTTGCCAGTATAATGATTTTCTGGAGTATGGCGTGTGTCTTAACCCAAAGAGTCCGCTGCGATGGAGTGAGGAGCAATTCTTCACTCCTCAACGTGACTTATGCTTACCTCATCCCTCATATATCATAATAACTTATAGCAAATGAGGCCTTATTTTGTTCATTCAATTGAAAATCTTTCTTAACCTAACAACTTTTTTCACAAGGTAGTTTGAATATTTGACGATGGCTCAGCTTTATGAAATCCACTGTTATCACGAAGATGTTTTCCAATATGTTGTTGCTAGAACGAACAAATTCTCAGAAGAGAAGGTGAAGAAAGATATAGAACAAATGAATAATATGTTGAGTTCCGAATTAATAAGAAAAGGTATAAGATATGTTTTTGCGGGAGTTGCAGACGGATACGGGGAGTTAGGATCTAAACACAATAGAAAAAAGCAACAGATCGGTGACAATGGACTATATTGTAATACAATTCCTACTGGGAAAACTTACTCAACCGAAGCTGCTTCGTCTGACTCGAACGAATGAAGTATTTTTGTATGTTGAAAAAAGAAATGCTGTCAGACACGATGGCAGTAGTCATGCTACTAGGATTATACAGACAAACCTGTGATTGACTTGTGAATTTTACTGTAGTGCAGCAGAAGCTAGTCATTCCTACTGCGTTGAACCTTGAAGCCGATTCTGACCTCTGCCTGGTACTCTAACGTTTGTTTGTCAACTTTTACGGTGACCCTGCCTAGTTCGGCCCATTGTATATTTTTTACAGTCTTCGAAGCTTCTTGGATAGCATTTTTTATTGCGTAATCAGTTCCTTTTGGCGAAGTTCCTACTATGTCAATATACTTGTAAACCATTTACCAAAACAGATCGCACTCCTAGGATATGAATAATACGGAACATTCAACATCCTACCGAGGGCCGCCATTTATCATTTTAATGGTTTTAGAGAGAAGTTAGAGAGAAATTAACTTGCATTAAACAATAACTTCAACTAAGACAG
>WJXE01000142.1 GCA_009665115.1 Nitrosopumilales archaeon | reverse complement strand
GGGTACAATTTTGGAAAGTATCAAGAAAGAGCTATTGAGTTGGCCTTTTGTCACTGCTGAACCACATAGATTTGGAGGTATAGAATTTCGCATTAACAAAAGAGAAATGGGACACATTCATGGTGATCGGGTAGCAGATTTGCCATTTCCAATGGATGTAAAAAATGAGTTAGTTAATTCTGGTCGTGTATCTCCTCATCATTTTCTTCCACAATCAGGATGGGTTAGCTACTGGATTAAAGGAGAACAAGATATTCCTGCTATTATTGAGCTCTTTAAGAAGCGATATGATTATCTTAAGCCAAAGATGAATTTAGTAAATGCAACTATTTCCCCCTATACTACAACAAACAACTAGGGACCTACGAGAATTGAATCAGGACAACGTTTATGATGCGTAGACTGACCCTACTCGAATCTGCATTTGATGATCACCTGGTGGTACGAAAAAGTCGAGTGATATTGTCTTTCCATTCATTTGGACTGTTGCTTCTTTGTATAGCTTTCCATCCATCATAATGGATATAGCTTGACTTTTGGAGTATTGAGGCACTTTTAGAGTCATAGAACCGCCAGCTGGATTATAGTGTGTTATTCCAAACATTATACTATTAGTAGAATTGTCATATCTAAGGTCACTAATCTTAGCCGCCCCTTCCAAGTCATATGCGATGTATCGGGTATCACTTACTTTTAAGGTAGTAATTGGCTCCAGAAAGGCCAAGCCTGCACAGCTAAAATATGATACCTTTGACTTGACAGATGCATCAGGTTTAGCACTAAATGCTATCTGTTCACCAGGCTTTATAATCGGAATAATATTGCTCTTAACAGAGTCTATCCATGCTCCATTAGAATCATGAGCAGATGCATATATCACTACGTCGTGGATGTCAAATGATCCTGTGTTCTTTGCTATTCCAACAAGTGCTCTATCAATTCCTGTAGCCGTATTGTTATAGGTAAGAACTACAACATTGTAATAGGGCACTTGAACCTCTTTCACGGCAGCTATAAACGCTTCGCCTACAGCTAACGTATTAGATGGGATTAGGAATTTGAACGGTGCTCCACCAGTGGATGGATAAATAATCGTACCGTATGTCTGTTCTGTCATGGTTTTGATATTATGGGAGGAACCATTGTTAGCTGTAGTATTAAGTCCTACTGTAACTTCAACTGGCACATTACCATTGTTGTCGATAGCTCCTACGATATTTAGATTACCATCAGAATTTATAAAAGAGCCTTGCTTTGTCATATTAACAGAATTATCACTATTATTACTAGTAGCGTATACATTTGGTGAAATAACCACTGCGAGAATAGAAAGAATAGAAATTGCTAGAACAACCGTTAGTGTAGGAAATATCCTAGGTTCAACTGCCATTATTCTGTACAGACTTGAGCCAGTGGTAAAGTTGCTGTTCATCATATCAAATCCTTGTAATAACACAATAACAGTACATATATTTTAATGTCTAGAACTACAGTGCCACTCAAGGCAATCACGTCTTAAATTCTCTTATTTGTCTTCCCATACACATACCTTTACCAATCTCGTCGGTAATAGAGGACCAACAACAGAAGAAATAACTCAATGTCAAGGTTGAATATTCCATAAAAGGCATTCTGAGTAGTAATGAACCAAATCATACGACGTCATAGAATTTAGTAGTACCACCTACCTCTTTCCTTTACATATTTAGCTACAGGCAATCCCAACCATCCTAACCCAATGAACCAAAATTATATAATCATTCCCTATAGTCCTTACATTTAGAATGGATTCCTCCTGCTTGCTTGTATATAGTCTATCGGAGGATAGTCGACGTTTGATCTCTTTCTAATATAGGTTGAAGACCTTTTTGTTCAAGTACTGTGTTTAGGAGCGTTAGATCATATATTCGTGTTGGGTTGGATTGCGTTCTTAGAAAGCCTAGTTTCAAGGCTTCATCTGCTGACTTGAGAAGAGATGACTTGATAGGATCATAAGTAAATTCGATTCTTGACCACGCTTGTTTTAACTCATCGGTCTCTATAATATGTCCAGTAAGGGCCTTTAGTTGTTCATTGACTAGTTGCATTGCCTCAGACTTGTGGGAATTGATCCAAATTGTCTCATCTGTATTAGCTGCCAAAAATTTCTTTATCGTTTCAGGATTATTTACAAGATAATCAGTCCTAGCTATTATGTGCGCCGTAACATACTCTCCTTGTGGCCAAAATACTCGTTCATCGAGAAATATTCTTCCATTTGCTTCCTTCACAAGTTTTGTACCCCAAGGTTCAGGTACCCAGGCTCCTGTGATAATACATTCAAAGAGATTGAAGAGGGGTTTCTATCACTATTTTCAGGATCATCTATAAGTGTCCTTTCAAGCACTTGTGCCAGCTGTTCTTCGTTGGGATTTCTTCTTATATCGACTTTTGGGGGATTAGGAGTTACAGCATCGACATTTTTGACTAATTACCAAATCCCACTCAGAGTCATTTCTATTCTACTTCTAATTTGAACATATTACTCCATAAGCAGAAAGCTAACTAGAAGCTGTGTTCTAGATTAAGACAACAAAAAAAATATAGTTGAATGTGTACTGAAATTGTACATGCATAACTGAAGGTAATGCTACAAGAGATTCTATCACTGGAACATTGATGGAAGATATATCACTCTATCTGGGTACTCCCTTTTTCAGGTCTTCCAGGGTCATTACAGGATGAAATTCAACTTTGGCACCCCATTCTTGGAATAATGGCTCAGCCAAAGCAGGTATCTGGTCAGCACTTTGCATATCAACTATGAACACAATTGTCCTATCACCATGGGCCTCAAAGAAGTATGCAGTTTCCGCCTTCGATTTCTTCATGTAGTCTTCAACATTCTTAATAAAGTTCGGATCC
The DNA here is from genome assembly GCA_009665115.1 of Nitrosopumilales archaeon. Lineage (GTDB taxonomy): Archaea > Thermoproteota > Nitrososphaeria > Nitrososphaerales > Nitrososphaeraceae > Nitrosopolaris. The sequence continues at coordinate 2,345 of WJXE01000142.1, read as the reverse complement.
TTTACCATTTTGTTTCCAGCTTCCGTGGGCACGGAAGCACGAATTATGAATCTCATGTCACGGATAAGGTGGCCGTATTTAAAAGTCTTATTGGTTATTATTCTCGTGTTTACGCCCATGGTGGATTATGCTTATACAACTAACCTCGTCCTCCTAAGTTATGTGAACGTTTAAGAGTTATCCCTAAAATTGCTAGCTTCATTCCTGTTTTAGTTTTTCTCTATCTTTTCTAGCAGTGGGCGTAGCCCTTAAGGCCATTCCGCAACATGGAGAAAACATTCCATCATGACAAAAAAAGACCTTACACCGTCTACAGTATTTCTTACCACCTTCATAATAGCTCTTTCCAAAAATAATTTTGGAATATGACCTCTCATATAGATTCCTGCAAACCATATTGAATTGTAAGGAAAAGGTTGGACTGCTGAAAATATTGGGGTTACTTACAGGGAGTGGCAAGGTGTCCGCGCCGCCAATCATAACAACACAACCTTTTCAACCAGTATGAGATCTCATTACATTTACAATCGTTAAATACTAATTATATATAATCACTTATCTGAACTAATCAGTTGTTGTTGTTTTGCAACCTTCTTACTTCCAAAATTCTTCGGTGATATTCCTTCTTCTTCGATATCATGAGCCCCCTTTTCATTTATGGTAAATCTAGTATCAGAATACGGATGATATGGCGAGTCCATCATCTTTGCTACCCAGTTCTCTACAGACTTTCTAGGATATACATTCATAAATGTGCAAAAATCTCGTTGGAATAGAATAGACGAGGATTTGAACGTTCCAAGTACCAGTTATAGTCTCCTCTTTGCTCATCGTTATATACTCAAATCCATTTTCTTTTATTACATCTCTTAATCTTGATAGCCTTCCCCCAGGAGACAAAGATTTTGTTGTTGTTTCTGCAACTAACACATAACTATTCGTTGCAAGACATCTCTTTGCCTCAGAAATATAGTCTGGCCGCGATATGTTCACGTCTTGCCTCGAAAAGTTCGATTATATTGATTTCAGATATCATGAAATCAATGAGTTGACTTGACAGAAGAGCTACCAATTGATTGTAATATGTGATATAGTAATGCATTATTGCGTTGATTAGTCACGTTCTCATAATTAACTCCAGGAAAATATGTTTCTACTACAACCAGAAATAGTTTTTTTAGAAACAACTGAGAGACAGGATGCTCTTGAAAACGCCAGATAAATTTACAAGGAGTAATACGACTATACATAACAATTCTGGATTAGACCAATGGTGAATGGTTTCTTCTGCACGTATCAATTTTTCAATATGTACTCAATACTCTCAAAGAGTATGCTATTTCTTGGTGCGGTGATTCTTCTAGAGGGATGCATGCTACAAGACACTTTGTAAATACGACACATTCCCTTATTGTTGCAATGCCTGACAAACCATGGAAATGTTGCCATGATGATAAGATCTATCGATAGAAATGAAATCAAGTAATATGCAAAATTACACCAGCGTAAGTCAAAATGTATATGTACTTTAGCACAGATCTTACTGTATCATCCCATAGATCGCTGGCTTAGTATAGGAGACTTTCAATGCAAATATTTTTAAAAGCAATAAGACATTTCCTGCAGTATGGGGTTGGGAACGGTTGGTTGGTCGATTCTGGTCATGGGGATTTCGCTTGCTACGGTCATAATTTTATGGGTATGGATTGGACATATAGGACCAACCTACTCTTCAAACACCTTAATACACCAACAGAAAATTCTAAGGCAGCATTTTGGCCTATCACCTCAGCCTGTCATTACCGATCCTAAGCTACTCCTCACTCCCCCCTCGCTTAGAGACGTTAAGAATAATACTGCGAATATGACCACGGCTTCTGCCGGAGCTAACTCGATCGGTGGTAAGAATGTTTCAATCGTACCAGGAGCCTCTACCTTAGCAGACAAAGCATTTTCGCCAAACCCTATTAACGTCAAAATCGGAGGTAATGTGACATGGACTAACAAAGACAATGTCGCCCATACTGTTACATCAGGTACAGGGCCTAGTGATCCAAATAAGGGAAAAGAATTTGATTCTGGATTATCAACACTTCTAGCGCCAGGAAAAACGTTCTCTCATACCTTCAAGACTGCAGGAGAGATTCCATATTTCTGTCAAATACATCCTACTATGGTAGGAAAGGTTGCCGTGTCATAGACTTAATAGCTTTCAACAGAATTGAGAAGTTGGTTATTGGAGTATTATGAGATCGAGAAACCCTATAAAATTACGGGAAAGGGAGTGGTCAGTACCATCATCGCCAGTAAGATCACCTGTTCTAGAAATAGCTACATACCTATCG
>WJXE01000141.1 GCA_009665115.1 Nitrosopumilales archaeon | reverse complement strand
TCGCATGATTTGCCACTGAAACTCGCTCAGAAGTACGGACATAAAATGGCAGAGTCAATCTATAGCAATAAGATAATACCATTCTTTCGGTTACTTAGTTTAATCGTCTTGATACCGAAACAACTTGTAATCGTTCACGGAGGTCTACCAACAGGGGACGATTTGTTACTACAGAAACGTAGCGGAAATGGTCTTGGATCCGCTGTTCAAAACCCGTTCATTAGTAGTACTACTATGGAGGAAATATTGTGGAATGACCCAATGGAACATATTAGTAATGGGTTGGATTGGGAGTATTCCAGGAGAGGCTATGGTAAACATTTTGGGATAGCGATATCCAAAATGTGGCTTAATACGTCGGCCAGCAAACTTGTTATCAGAGGACATGAGCCATGTCAAGGTTTCAAGATCAATCACCAAGGAATGATATTGACTTTGTTCTCTTGCAAAGAAGCATATCCTGGGTTCCAGGCTGCATATATAAAGATAGCCAGGGAGCAATTAGAGAATCTTCATGATGGCAGGGAGTTTGTACGTTATATCAAGAAGATACCGTGAATACCTAACAAGCTAAACTTCCAGGGTTGCCTTAATCTCCTTACATCTTTTCCGGAGAGAGACTGTTGATATGTCAGCTACTTGGCATATCTCGACCTGTCGGAGAAACTCGTTGCAGGTTTGCGAAGCCAAATATATTACAGCTCCGGCCAGCGCTCTTGGGTTCTTCCCTATTGATATTCGGTTCTGCTGTACCTCCGAAAATATTTTAAGTGCTTCTCGTTTTGTTTTCTCACTCAGGTCAAGTCTGTTGGCGATCAGTGTAACATAATCTGGCCCATGCAGTACCGGCATTTGTAAAGAAAGCTCTCTCAATATCAACTTATAATGCGACATCACATCTTTACTGGACAAATTACAGACTGAAGCTACGTCAGAAATCGTTTTCGGGGTTGCAGTCTCCCTGCACGCGGCGTAAAGCGCTGCCCCTACAAGCCCTAGGGTTGATCTGCCCTTTGCGAGCTTTTTTATTGCTGCTTTCCTGTAGATATATGCAGCACTTTCCATTACAGCTTGGCTGAGGTATAGTTTATCGCCAAAATTATTTAGAAATTTTAAAGCCTTCTCCAAATTTCGCGATATTGAGTCATTCAGTTGAGATCTGTTATTCCAAGTGCGCAATCTTTGCATTTTCATTCTCTGTGCTGGCTCCAGCGCTTTACCGCGCGCATCTGTGTCCCCCATCCCAATTAAAGTGGATAGTCCCTTATGGTGTATAGCCAAAGATTCAGGCATGCCAGTTCTGGATCTATCGCTGAAGCCAGATTGACCAGAATATCCGCTCGAGTGTTCATTGTTAAAAAATTTATCGTTTGCAACGCAACCGCAGGAGCTGCAAACGTACTCACTTGAAACCATATCAAAGATAACAGTATAACCCTTACATTGATCGCAGTAGGTTGCATCATTGCGTTCGTTTAACTTGCTCTCCGGAGGCATTATGGTCTGAGCTCCCATCGAAACAAGTACGGCAACTCTTTTTATCCATAGTTTTTCTAGAAATTAGATAATTCTAATGCAAACGTAGTATGCTTAGAAAATCGAAATCAAAGATCTTTTTCTTAAGATTATTCTAGTATCTTAGTGTTTGCCTATAACAAATCGTCGTGCTCACATTTACAAAATTCTAGAAAGCGGTTATTATATATTATGAACTATTTTGTCTCTAGATGTTGCTAGACGATATCCTAGTAGGCATTATAACAGTTGTATGGCTTACTAACGTCCCTATTGCATTTGTATCGATAATCAGGTTTCTGAAGAATAGGGAAGCTTTCATAGGAAAGGACGTTCAACGAATTCATAACGACCCGGTAATAATATTCCAAATAACTAGTCGTTCTGCAACAAAGACGCCGGTCGTACTGCGAGGTATCGATTCAATAGTCGCATCTTGTGACAAGATAAAGTATCTCGATTACCGAATCTCGGTTATTACTGACGACCCACAGGACATTGATACCCTTGCCCACTCAAATAGTGAGGTTGTGCTAGTTGATAAAAGCTTCAGAAGTAGTGCAATCAAGAAAGGAAGAGCATTACAATATGCAGTCGAATCCAGGCGCAAAACTGGAAGAAACACTTCGAAATACTGGATCTTCCATATGGACGACGAAAGTTATGTTACACATCAAACTGTTCTCTCTCTGCTGAAAGCCATTAGAGAGGGTCAAGGACTAGCCTTTGAAGGACCCATTTTCTACCCTTTAAAATTTGAATCGGCGAACATCCTAACAGCACTTGCTGAATCCATAAGGCCATTTACTTGCTACGATTGCGTTTCGCAGATGAAAAATGAGCAATATATCAAGACTTCTCCATTGCATATGCACGGTAGCAATTTACTGGTAAGATCAGATGTCGAGGATTCGATCGGTTGGAATTTCGGACCCACTCTTGCAGAAGACCAGATGTTCGGCTATCAAGTGTACCATAAATATGGTCCAAGATCTATGGGCTGGCACGGAGGCATTCTTTTGGAGCAGCCGCCCCTAAACATCAAGGACCACTTCATGCAAAGGCGTAGATGGGTTCTGGGTAGCCTGCAGAACATAAACAAGTTTCCTCTGATTCACAGGTTTAAGCTCTCTTACAAGCTGATTACGTATTTCATGGGCTTTGCTTCTGGCTTCATTTCTTTAATCCTTTCTTTCCACATGAACCTACCTCTCTTCCTTATCACATCAAATACCTTAATCAATTATAGAGTTGGCGCTGATGGCATGGCTGTCTTTGGGAACTTACTGAGAACACTTTATTCTGAATTGACTGTACATTTTTTTGGGAACATGGGTGCTTTTCAATTTGGTATTGGCGCGATCTTGTTGTTTTCTTCTATGATATGGCTTCTTTCGTATCAAATAGGATTATTTTTAAACCTCAGATATTCGAAGATAGCATGGTCAAAGAGATTCGTGTTGCATTTCCAAACTCTCATACTCTGTCCCATTTTAGGATTGGTGGAGACGTTCCCTGCGTTTTGGACATTAATTGAATATCACGCTAAACGCCAAACGTCAAGAGCAGACAAAAACCTCACCTATGACTTTTATGTGATAAATAAATAACCATAAAAACAATGTAGACTGTATCTTCGCCCCAATTTACGCCTTATCGCCCTGAGGGAGTTCTCGATCAGCGGTTGTGATATCATCTACCGTGCTTAGGCACTTTGTGCACCAGTTCAATACCTTGGTTGATTTGTTGAAAGGATATATAGGCAAGCCGTATCTGTCGTTTACTTGTCCGCAATTAGGACATATTTTACTTTGATTACTGTTATCTGCGTTGGGATTATGCCACGAAGTACTGCTGCTCATTAGCTATTACTTATTACTATTAGCTGCGATTAAATAAACATTTGATTGGAATTTACCTTTGTTGTGTTTGGGAAGCTTGCATTACCTGTACGCGGAAGACTCTAAGATACATGAGCTAACAGAACCTGCAGTGTAGGAACCGTCATGACGAAAGGGATTACTATTGACCTTTATAACTAACAGTCTCCGACTGGGTCTCCTCGATTCTTGGGTAGCCATAGAATTATGTACTTGTAAGGATTTCAAATATTGTAGCCATAACGTCGGTGTTTGCAAGCATTGCTCTGCTCTTGATAATTGCATTACGATTACAAGCCAAAATTCTAAACGACGTTGAAGAACAAATCGAAGAAAGCGCGCCAGAAGAAATTACACTTTGTAGTGATTTGTAAATCTTCTGCTATAATTAATAACGGAAAACGTGGCAAGCGAGTGTTAAAGCAAATTCTATGCTGCAAAGTTTTCTGCAGACAATTTAGAAAACAGGAAGTGGCTTTCGATACGTTGCAGAGTGATTCAAGAATGATTCCTCTGATTCTTTCAATGCATTGCCGCAACGTAAGCTTAAGAGGAATCTGCTCAACATTGAAACATACGGAATAAAAGCGGCACCGCAAACCACTCACAATTACTTAGGCAGATATGAAAATTTACTGTCAGATTATATGAACAGCTTAAAGCCGAAATTCAGTGGGAATGTTAATGTCGATGAATTATTTGTGAAGATCGACGGACAAATGAAATATTTGTTTGGGCTTTAGATCCAAACACACGATATTTGCTGCGCACAAAACTTTCACAGAAGAGACCATAAAGGCGCGCGCCGATTATTCCATAACCTTGCAGAAGTCACAGGCCATAACAAAATCAATCAAACAATCAAAAGCATAACATCCGATGCGCTGCCAGCTTACACAGCGCATACAAAGCTGAATATGTCGCAGAGGTACAAATCAAAACAGAAAATCCACCGAAACATAATTTTGCATCTGGAATCAGAGGATTAGTGGATAATAATATTATGGAGCGCGTCAATAATACTTTGAGAGGACGCGAGCGAAATTATCGAGGATTGAATGTTGACGATACACCCATGATTCCACTCTTTGCAGCATACTACAATTTAGTAAGAGAACATCAAGCAATCAGTAAGACGCCAGCTAAGGCGGCAGGCATTGATTTGAAATTAGGACATGACAAATGGAATGGTTTGATAAAGCGCGCCCACAAATACAAGAAAACAGGCGGAAAGATTAGAGTGTGGGAGAAATAGCGCCATCGTCACAGTCTTTACATTGTGTTGTATATTGTTTTCGTTCTGTTTTCGATACTATTTTCTTGTCGATCTCTTTTCGGAGCTTCTCGTGTTCCTTCAACAATTGTTGTCTTCGTTCCTTAAACGACTGTATGTTCTGTTTAATTGTGTAATGCCTTCTTACTACATCGAGCAATTTACTCAAATGATTCTCCAAATGAGGCTCAACATGCGCAATTGCTAGTCCGTTCAAAGTGTATTCTCCGCTTTCCCTATCATAACGTTCGAAACGCTTTGTATTTTCTCCCTCTATCCAATCGAGTCGTATTTGCTTCATAATATTTGGTATTGAAACATGATTTAATGGAGGAATACTAGTCTGTTCGTCTGATAGAGAAAGATCACCCCATTGTATGCCCATGACGTATTCTACTGCCTTTTGACTGAAAAACACATCCACATCGTCATCAAGACTTTTTACTTTTTCCTCTACCTGTTCTGGATCTGTTACGGACTTTGGTAAATCCTGCTCCCAATGTGTTTTTGCTTCCTCATAATCTGGATTGTCTTTCAGTCTAGACAGATCATATTTTAATTTCAGTCGACTAAGAGGATGGTCACGTAA
>WJXE01000015.1 GCA_009665115.1 Nitrosopumilales archaeon | reverse complement strand
CCGGTGGTGTCGATGCCTTGGCAGTAGCGATGTTTATCATTTTCGGTATGTTGACAGAGTACAGAAGGTATCGAACGAGGGCATCTCAAATGTCACCATGCCGATTACGCTTTCGATAAAAGACATCTTGTAAATCAACGATTGGAAATCACGCTACGTTAGTCCATAGATAGCACAAAAGTTTTAAGGCCACACAAAGTCTTAGAAGATAGATATTCATAATTGACAGAAAGAAGGCAGTTCGACGAAATAAAAGGAAAAAAATGCAATGCCACAAAGGCAGTGGCAATAGTCCTATCTGTGATCGAACTTGCCGCAATATCTGCGACTATCATATCTTTCCAACTCGCGTATGCACAAAATACCATCGGAGCAAATAAAGAGTTAAATAATCAAACTTCCGTGACAGCCAGCAACGCTAGTATCAACTTGAAGTTAGGTAATAAAGCGTATCCCATCAAGTATCAGATTACAGGTGGTAAGCTCGCCGGCATCTCGGCGGAGAAGGACAATACGACCCTTCTCGTAAACGTCTCATCTACATCAAATGGAAAATTAATTATTGAACTTCCCCGGAATGTTGTCGACTCTAAAAAGCAAGGAAATGTAGACGACAATTTCGCAGTATTTGAAGACGGTCAGTATGCGGTAGACGACGAAATAAGAACTAACGCACAGTCAAGAACGTTGATGGTTGGCTTCGATAACGGTACATCGGTAATCGAAATCACTGGTACTCACGTAGTGCCGGAATTCGCAACCGTTGCTGTTGCAGTATTTGCAATAGCAACCATTGGAATAATTGTTGCCACCAGTAAATACATGATAGTTTTTCCTGGGGAAAAATGACTTAGAATAGTTCGCAATGCAACACGCTAATTTAAATCTGCGTTTACACTTACTTCTCAGTGCTTGTCCAGAATTGGAGCAGTCGGCGGAAAATATGCGATGAGGTGGATGGGCTATCAAGGGTCAACAATGGTCAATATTTGCGACTTGGAATTGATAGGGACACAAATTGAACAAGATAAATTTGTCATCAATCTTACAAAAGAATACTTTCAACAAGAGATAATTGAAGATTTAGTCGCGGAAAAACTATTGTTGGACTGTTCGATTGCGAATTTAGTTGGCCACAGAATTGTTGATCGTGCAATAAAATTGAAACTTGCAAAAGAAGCGAGTATAAAAAGAATTTCAGGAGTACCTTTCTTGATGATTTATAAATTCCAGTATGGATAACAAATGCGTAAAGGTTGGCCCTAGATCCGACCCGGAGACAGATATTGGAAATGAGCTTTGAACAAATAATCAAAATTCCTCAAGATAGAATAGGTGTAATTATCGGCAAAGGGGGGAAAGTGAAAGAAGAAATTGAGCAAAAATGCAATGTCACAATTGAAATAGATGGCGAGAATGGTGATGCCCTCGTTTCTTCCGGCCCATCTCCCTTAACCAAAGCGGAACCCTTCAAAGCAATAGAAATAATTTTGGCCATTTCGAAGGGATTTTCACCCGAACGTGCATATCGCTTACTGGCCGAGGATTTACTGCAGCTCATAGATATTAGAGATTATGCAGGTAAATCAGCCAATTCGATGCAGAGAATCAAAGGACGAATTATAGGCAAAGCAGGAAAGTCCAGGAAAACGATAGAAGAGTTGACAGGGGCATACGTCTCAGTATATGGACATACTGTTGGTTTGATCGGCTCATTTCAAGAAATTAGAATGGGAATCGAGGCAATATCCATGCTCTCTAAGGGTAGCTCACACAAAAGTGTGTACAACATGCTGCAAGCAGCAAGACGAAAGGCAAAGTTTGATAAAATGAAATTATGGGAAGAAAATTCTCAATAATCAAACCTTGTTGATTTTTATGGTAAGTATGCCATTTCGATATTTAAAATCCGATATATTCATCTCTTCAGTTAGGTCGAGTGGAATAGTCTTGGCAAAATTCTGACCACTTTTAACGTGAAGGGTTCCAATTGTTAACCTGATATCAATCTGTTCTTCTGGTCCAGGGACTTCGGCTACAAATACCATTTCATTTTTATTCTTTATCAGATCATAAACCCAGTCCTTTGTGTCAACATCCCCTGGTAATGGTTTTGAATCCTCGTCTTTCACTGTTCGTTTCAATTCTCTAACCCAGTAAATCATCAAAACAGACGCTGCCGAAACCAGTAGGAACCCAGAGTAACCTTGGTTTATTCGTGTTATCAAGATGTACATTACCCCAAGAAACAGCAAACTCAACAGAGGAATGAAAAAATCCATTGAACGATCTGTAGAGTATTTTTTTGTGTATCGTGCTATTCCATACCACCGCCCGCTAGTCTGTACTATAGAAAGTGTAATAAATCCCTTGAGTTTACCAGGAGCCCGACCATACGCATCGATCGTGAAATTAGCATACAAGTCCTAACCTGCCTGGTTTAGTAGTTGCCAAGAGATGCTACGGTCAACTCGCTTCTCCCCATCTCGTAAAAATATTGTGTTCGATGCCAAACTGGTCTAGGATCTTGCCTACGATATGAGCTATCAGGTCATCCATGGATTTTGGTCTGTGATAAAATCCTGGCATCGCAGGCAAAACTATGACTCCTATGTCTGCAAGCCTTGTCATATTTTGCAAATGAATCTTTGATAGGGGTGTTTCTCTTGGAACAATCACTAGCCTCCTTGATTCCTTAATGCAGACTCCGGCTGCGCGAGAAACCAGATTATCGTCATATCCATTTGCGATACTAGACAAGGTTTTCATACTACACGGAACAATGGCCATCCCGTCAGTTTTAAAGGAGCCGCTGGAGATTGGAGCGGCCATATTGTCATTGTTGTAATGTCTAGTGGCAAGAGACTTCACAGATTCAAGAGATCTATCGGTTTCGATTTGAACGTTTCTTTCTCCCCATTGGCTAATTATCAAATGGGTCTCGATCTTTATTTTGAGTAGAGCCTCCAACAATTTGATCCCGTAGATTACACCTGAACTGCCTGTTATTGCCACTATTAATCGCATTCGTCGTCAGGAGATCAGTTACACTCGTTATTAACCACTATGTTTTCGGAGCAATCTTTTGTATGCAAACTTTACGGGAAGTTTGTTTTTCTTAAAATTTATTAGTTTTGAATGAGTCAACTTCTGCATACATATGTTAACCGTGTTCGGAACGATAGCCTTAGACACTACTCGTACTCCTTTCAAGACTGAAACAATGATTTTGGGGGGAGCAGCAACCTTCGCATCCCTTTCCTCCAGCATGTTCACCAATACTTCAATAGTTGGCATAGTTGGGTCAGATTTTCCAGCAGAGTACCGAACCATCATTGACAAGCGAGTTGATACAAGAGGTATTGTCACTGAGAATGGTGGAAAAACTTTCCATTATGATTCTTCCTTCGATTACGATCTATCTCGTAGAACCTCCAATAAGACGGAGTTGAATGTGATCGCACAATTCGAACCAGTAATTCCTGATGAATATATGAAGTCTGAATATATTTACCTAGCCAACAACGATCCACGTCAAAATATAAAGATACTAGAATACTTTTCCGATCCTAAACTAGTAGTCTGTGACACAATAGAATATTGGATCTTGAACTGCCACGCTAATGTAGTAAAGATGATGAGTGCTGTAGATGGAGTAGTAATTAATGACGATGAGGCCAGATTACTATGTAAAAACACAAACCTAGTAAAATGCGCAAAAACAATAATTTCATGGGGGCCACAGTTTGTAATTATTAAAAAAGGAGAACATGGATCATTATTGATCGCAGAAAATATAGTTTTTCCAGCTCCAGCATATCCATTAGAAGAGATCGTGGATCCTACCGGCGCCGGAGACTCTTTTGCAGGCGGCTTCATAGGCTATATTGCAAAGCAAAACAGTCTGACCTTCAATACGATGAAGGAAGCAGTAGTATATGGAAATGTAATGGGCTCATTTGCTGTTGAGGATTTTGGCATTAGAAGACTTCTCTCCGTTACCCAAGATGATGTTCAGATGAGATACCGAGATTATCGGAATCTAGTTCAATTCTAAATATGTGTTGTACCAAAGTATGAAAAATAGTTAAACGAAACTAGGAGTCATGCAGTAGTACCGAAAATTGGGGATGTAAATGCCGTATGATCCGCAGAACTGCACCATAAATGAGTTAGACCTATTATGGTCGGGACCCATTGGCGTCAAAAATCTCAAGCAGTGGCACATGATAAGTAAAATTTATTTCAAGTCCCTAAGATACTGAGTAAGCGCCGATAGCAGATGTCGATACATTTTACTTGTAGCAAACGGGGTTACCTATGATTTGTCCGGATCGCTCTTTTTATGATCGGTCTACTGAGCTTGTGGCCAAGGAATTGCTTGGTAACAAAGTGGTCCGTATAATCTCCCGTGGTCAGGAAAAGCCCAAGCGACTCTGTGGCATAATTGTTGAAACGGAGGCATACGGCTTTAACGAAGATGCTGCCAGTCATGCATTTAGGGGTTTAACGCTTAGAAACGCCGTAATGTTCGGAGAACCAGGTAGAGCATATATTTATTTTATTTACGGTAATCATTTTTGCTTGAATGTTTCAGCAAAGCCTCTTGAAATTGAAGCTGGTGCTGTCCTAATCAGAGCATTACAGCCAGTAGAGGGCATTAGGCGGATGAAAATTTTTCGTAGAAATTGTGAAGAACTATCATTGACATCTGGACCTGGGAAGCTCAGTCAAGCACTTAATATCCAACAGTCATTGAATGGCGAAGATATGACAGATCCGAAGAGTGATATACACATAGAATTTGGAGTCAAGCCTCCAGGTATAATAGCAACCAAAAGGATTGGAACGTCGATGGGATTAGACAAAAAATGGCGTTTTGTCTCACTAGCTATGAGCGAAAAAGGATATACTACAAACAGGTTTGCGTCTAGAAGATGGTGATCTAAGTATGAAATCTGACTTCCAGCCAATGACGTGGCGTGGGAAATGTAAACACGAAATCCTAGATAGTCAACAATAAATTATGAAGCATATTATATTTATCTTTAATGAGCCGCAGGTAGTCTTCAATTAGAGACTACAGCAGGATGCCGGACCTGATCCATTTGATAGAAAAATTTACTACACCAATTACTCAATGTCTTTTTATCGGCATACAACGTTCTCTTTGTCTAGTGAAATATAGGAGTAGAACTGATATAGCTGCACTGATTTTGGAAGCAGCGAATGGTGGTGCAGCGAAGACAAAAATAATGTATAGAGCCTTTCTTTCCTATGCTCAATTAAAGGAATATTTAGCCGTACTACTGGAAAATGGTCTAATAGAATACAGTAAAGCAGAACAGACCTACAGGATAACGCAGAAGGGTATGCGTTTTGTACAGCTCTATAACCAAGTTGGAGAATTGATCTCCACTGGAGAAAGAATAATTGAAACTTGATCTAGTGTTTCAAGTAGTAAACTCGGACTTTTACTTAACACGATCTCGTTGATATAATCTCTATTCTTTATTGCTGATTAGAATGTAAAGGAACTCATCCCGATTTGTGTCCCAAGACCAGAAAAGATTAGAATGTTAACCACCAAAACCGCCAATACTGTTAATGCAGATATCATTATTCCCCTGTACCCGTTGGGAAGAATTTGTCTTTTTAACATCACCACGAAAGAAATAGAAAGGAGCGCAGCGATGGAAAGCGAAGAGATCATGGTGGCATTTGCGATCATTTTCGCGGCTGTGGATAAATTGGGAAAAATTATATGGAAATTCTCAAATAAGCCGACGGGGACAAGGATAATAACCAGTCCAAGAACGAATACCGATGAATATTCACCAATGAATGCTCCGACGGGACCAATCTGCTTGACATTCCGTCCAATCTCAGCCTCAGAGGCACCAAATGGAACCTCACTGGTCTTATAGGTCGGAGAAGAGGAAGATTTGCTATCAAGTTCGCGAAGCATTTGTAAGCCCTCCTCAGTGATAGTATAATGTTTTGAGTCCTTATTAACATAATTTCCCATCCTCTCCAGATGGTAATAGATGGAACCAGTAGAAAGGCCGGTCGCATTTCTAATTTCTGAGAAACATGCCGATCCGTTCTTATCCGCGATCGCCCGCAAGATTTTGATTCTTGTCCGTCTAGCCCGAAGCTGAGTCTCTCCAGTCAATGTCGTTGATATATCCCAAAATTATTTATCTCTTTCTGAAACAACTCGACGTAAGACGCCCTATCCTAGAACAAGCTCGGAAGACTTATAGAGATACATCATCATGATCTTTACCGGATGCCATTGTGGGGTCGTAGCGAAGCCAGGCATCGCAACGGGCTCCAGATCTAACGAATGAAAGGCTAGGATTAGAAGAAACCCGTGGGTCAAGGGTTCAATTGACTATAGTCTGCGCTTGGTCAGGATAAATCCCTTCGGCCCCACTTCATCATAGCAGCATCTACTTTAGGGGTATACCGTCAGGGGTATAGCGGCAGTATACGCACATTAATGAGTTTGATGGATGCACTTTGACAGTTCGATATGGGAACCAAAACTATTATTTGCTTCTGGTATGTGTCTTTCGATTGCTCGGTAAGCTGAATCAACAAAAACTTTTGCGGGATCCTCCTTTCTGACAAACTTCAAAAGCTTTTTCTTTGCAGAACCTAGCTTTTCAAAATAAATGATAGAACTTTCCTCGATGATTGAATCCGCATCTGCGCACGTTACACCGAATCTGATCAGATGAGCTTCTAGCTTGGCTGCAAAATGAGCAAAATGCACAGAGTATGCACCACTATCATATTCAGTCACTCCAACTTCACCCGAGTTATTAACTAGGCTGTAACTGGCTTTTTAACATTCCACATGACGATGTTTGAACGGTATGGATTTGCTCAGGTTTATCTGGTCCAGATACTATGACACACCATTTTCTGCCTTTCTAGACTTGTATTGATACCATGATCCAAATCTAATTAATGCTACTCCTCCTGCAATTATGACGAGAGAGGTTGCTAGGAAAGCCGGTTTAACGAAAGAGTTAAGGGGACTGGGCGCAGAAGAAGCAAACGTGCATTTCTGCTCATGACAGTTCTTGACAATAGGATAGACAAGTAAAATGGCCGCTAGGGTAACTAGTAATATGGCTCCGACGGAAGAGAGAATAGCCCCGAATTTTATGAACAATGTTAAACTCAGCTAGATACCTGTCTGTGCAGAGATAAATAATTGTTCTCTATACCGTCAATGAATATGCTTTACATCAATCGTTACATATCGATAGGAACTTTCTTTGAGGACTATTCTAAATCGTTCATTGTAGTAAATGTACGGTAGATCCTTGTAAACATGACGTTCCCACAGATCATGGATTGAATCAAAATATTCCTTTCTCTTTTTCCCTAGCATTCGTAACACTTCGTGACATAACACATGAGAGAGCTTTGCGCAGTTCATATCAGCAAAGAACTTAACTCGCTTAGAGTCTGAAACAGGCGCTTCCAGTCTCTTCCAATAAATCATTCCAAAATTTTCCCCGGCATATCCTTCGGTCTGACAGTCTGTCCAGAAAGGCTTGAAGTATGTCAAGTAAAAATGGTAAACTGATTTACCACGTTCAATGTGATCCCTACTAAGATAACTTATGGACATTCTATCAAACAGCTTACCCGGAACTACAGGTAAGATTTCAGCTTCCACGTTGACATCTAGTTCAAAATTGCGTTTAATCCACCAGCGGTAAAATCTAGACATCGATGAAACGTAATCCCAATCCTCTCTCTGCCTTTTTTCCCATTCTTCGTTTTTTGCAACGTAGATGAAGAACAGTTTTTCAGGGTGCACGCATGTATTTTTAATGTAGATGTATATAATGCAATATTACAATATTACACTCGAGTATTTCAGTCATGATGATGTTTATGATTATGATTATGATGTGTTTTCCAAGTCATTGTTGTTCCCTTAGCGATAGGTTCTTAACGCGGCCTATGTAAATTCAAAACGGTGTAACTTAGTGGTGCTCACCAAGCTGGGAGCGATAATTCTCTTAGTGGCAGATATGAAAAAATCTATAGAATTCTATAAAGGTATTCTCGAACTTCCCTTGAAGCATCAATCGGAAGATTGGACTGAATTTTTCAGCAATGGTACCATTTTGGCTTTACACCCAGCAAAAAAGAAAGAAAAAACAAAAGCTGCCCTAACTATACTGGTAGGTTTTATGGTAAACGATCTTGACGCTACTGTTAAACGATTAAAAGAAAAGAAGGTAAGATTTTTCAAAGAACCTAGAGAAGAACCATTTGGCAAACATGCCATATTTGTAGATCCTGACGAGCACTTGATCTCAATTGTGCAATTTGAGGCAAAATCTGCTGAAGGGTTTGATCTATTAGGTTTAATAGGCGCTGAATAAAGTAGTCTGTGATATAACAGCCATATCTAGAGTAAGGTTAATTTGACCCTCTGACACTAATATCAGTAAGCCGGTCATAGAGGCAGGGTGCGACCCGGTCCCATTCCGAACCCGGAAGTCAAACCTGTCTTCGCTGCTGTGTTACTTACCTGCGTGAGCGGTTGGGAAGCAGCAGTGCTGGCGCTTGATTTGATCCATATTTTTAAAGAAGACGCCGCGACGAAGCGAGTTAAGTTCGTCAAAGTGGGTTTTACAGCTAACACATCTTATTTTCCAATTTTCGTCGGAAAAAAGTTAGGCATTAATACCTGGATGGACATCGAAATATATACAATCACCAACTTGACTCGCATTTAGTAATACTTTGCTTTTGTGGCGTGAAACAATTATTTCGAACAACAATGTGGACATGAGCCATTTAACGTTACTTATTAGGAGCCTCCATCAGAAATTTTACCATAGTGCGAACACCAAACCCTGTGGCGCCTTTAGGATTGTAGCTTCGCTCAAACGTTCCCTCTTGAGTCCATGCGGTTCCTGCAATATCTAAGTGTACCCAAGGAATATCATTCGTGAAATTGGACAAAAATGCTGCTGCTGTAATCGCACCGCCTGGTCTACCGCCGATATTCTTAAGATCAGCTACAGTACTCTTTATCTGTTCATGGTATTCGTCATGTAATGGGAGATCCCATATTCTTTCTCCTGTCTTTTCAGATATTTTGCTCAATCTCTCCGCAAGGTACTTGCTCGTCCCTATTACAGCCGCAACGTTAGCACCAAGAGCAATAACACACGCACCAGTGAGAGTGGCTAAATCGATAATTGCCTGAGGATTGAATATCGCAACGCCGTATGCCATTGCATCCGCGAGAATAATTCTGCCCTCCGCATCGGTGTTCAAGATCTCCACGGTCTTGCCATTGTACATCCTAATTATGTCCCCAGGCCTGTACGAAGTGCTGGAAGGCATATTTTCAACCGAAGGAATTATCCCTATAACATTTACTGGAAGACCCAACGATGCTATTGCTTTTAGTATTCCGAGAACGCTGCAGCCTCCACATTTATCAAATTTCATTTCATCCATTTTATCACCAGGTTTCAAGGATATACCTCCGGTGTCGAACGTAACAGCCTTTCCAACCAAAAGATATGGTTTTTGATGATCCGCATTTCCATAATATTCCAAAATTATCAATTTAGGCGGATTATTGCTTCCTTTTCCCACTGAGACTATCCCGTTAAGTCCGATAGATTCCATCTCATACCGTTCTAAAATCCTAGTTTTTATCCCGTACTCACCATCAAGTGCCAACGCAAGACTGGCTAATTGTGAAGGGGGGCACTCATTAGGCGGTAGGTTACTTAAATCACGCGCATAATTGACCGCCTGCGTTATCAAATTCACTTTGTCTACCACCGCCTGGAATTTCGCAGAATCTGAATTGACCACGATTGTAGCCTGCGCAGGGATAGTAGTAGCCTCCTTTCCGCTTGTCTTGTAACGGTTGAAGGAATATAGCGAAAGAAGAACACCTTCAGAAATCGCTTCTATTAAAGCTTCATCCACATCCATAAAGGGTAAAATGCAGAATTCTTCAACGCCTAGTTCCTTAGCCTTCAGAGCTGCTTTACCGGCAATAATTCTTGCCTCTTCATCCGTAAATTTTTCTCTCGTTCCAAGACCTATCAGCATAATTTTTTTTATCAATCCTTTGCCCATCATATGGAAAATTATATTTGATCCAAAACTTCTTTTGAATTCTTTATTTTCGATGAGCTCTATGATCGCAGCGGTTATTGTAGAATTCAATCCTTTTGACTTGGAAAAATCACGTTCGTTTTCGAAAATACCAATTACTAGGAGTGCAGTTTGCATCTGGTCAATCTTAGCCTCTTGTACTATAACACCAACCATGCTAATTTGTAATCATTTAATTATTTTAAATTATCTCAAAGACCTTATGCTGTAACTGCTCCTAAATAGCAGAAGCAATAGAGATGGTTGGGTGCCTTTACATATATCTTTTTATTTTCCCTGTGGCCGCACTTCATATGATCTGAAAAAATTTGAATGGTTGCGATCCTCATAATGGGTTTTAGAATGCGTTACCTTGATCTTAAGAGGAAGATATGCAGCGTCCGTATGCTGGCTATTCAAGGAATTGCTGAAGCTGGCTCAGGTCATCCTGGCGCATCATTTTCAGCTGCGGAGCTCATGGGTGTTCTTTATTTTCGAAAGATGAATCATTCACCAACAAAGCCAGATTGGAGCGAGAGGGACTATTTTATAAACTCAAAAGGACATTCGGCTCCGGGGTTCTTTGCTACACTGGCGATCGCCGGTTACTTTCCACCCACTGAAATGAAGACTTTGCGTAAGCTCGGTAGCAGACTGCAGGGTCATCCGGTTAGATACACTCAGAAGGAGAGCCGCCAAAGTGTACCAGGAACTGAGTTTTCAGGAGGCTCGGAGGGAATTGGTCTTTCAGTGTCGATAGGGATAGCGCTGGCAAATAGGCTGGATGGTAAAAAAAATCGTGTTTATACTCTAATAGGTGACGGAGAATCAAACGAAGGTCAGATCTGGGAAGCAGCAATGGCTGCTGCCAAGTTCAAACTGCATAACCTAGTTGCCATACTAGATCGCAACCGCATCCAACAGGACGGTTTCACGGAAGATATCATGCCTCTCGATCCGACTCGTGATAAATGGTCCGCCTTCAATTGGAATGTAATCGAGATAGGTGGTCACAATGTTGAACAGATAATTGACGCTCTAAACAAAGCAAGTGAGGCAAAAGATAGTCCGACTATAATTATAGCAAACACTGTTAAAGGGAACGGCATCAAACATATGACGAACAATCCGCAGTGGCACGGAAAGGCTCCGCCAAGAGAACACACCCCTTTATTGTTAGAAGAACTTAGAAGCGAATGCCTAATTGCGCCATCTATTATAGCTGGGCAGCAAGAAAATTACGAAGAGAAGATAAGAAGCGCAGAACGGGGAGGAGCCGACATCATACATCTGGATATCATGGATGGTAGATTTGTGCCTAATACTACATTCTATTCAGATACAATAAAACAACTAAGACATATCACCACATTACCATTTGATGCTCATCTTATGATTGAAAATCCGTTGGCTCATATCCAAGATTACATAGATGCTAGATGTGATATAGTTAGTGTTCATGCAGAGACTTGTAGTGAAAGTGAATTTGCGCAGATTACTCATAGATTACTTTCGAACGGAATTAGCCCAGGTATTGCACTAAATCCATCTACAGATGTTCCAAATTGGCTTTTTCCCCACTTGCAGGATGTCGATGTCGTGCTAATAATGTCGGTAAATCCAGGCTTTGCGGGCCAAAAATTCATCCCGGAAGTCCTATCAAAAATCCGGCTAATAAATCAAAAGCTAAGAGAACACGGATTCTTAGGGTACATTGAAGCCGATGGTGGCATTGATGCTACTATGTTGCAAGCAGTCTATGAGGCTGGAGCTAGAATATTCGTAGCCGGAAACGCAGTATATGGCAGTGGGGATATCCATGGCGCAATTATCCAGCTAAGGTACAAGGTAAATGTGGCGTTGGAGAGAAAGCTCCTAGAGCAGGCGAACACTATAGGTATAAGACGCGACTGGTTGAAGACACGCAAACATATATTGATTCCTCTAGCAAATGAGCTAGGGATAGAGGAAGAACTACATGCTCTTAAGTAATGAACAAAAAAATGCCGATATGCGAGGAGCATACGGCGATACACTTGTAGAATTAGGAGCATCTAATCAAAATATAGTCTGCGTGGGGGCTGACACCACGGATTCACTCAAGATAAAGAAATTTGGGGACTATTATCCTGACAGGTTCTTCAATGTAGGCATAGCAGAAGCGAACCTCGTTTCCGTGGCAGCTGGCCTTGCAATTGCAGGCAAAATTGCGTTCGCAAGTACATATGCCGCATTTCTCCCAGGACGATGCCTTGATCAAATCCGGAACTCCATCTGTTATCCGGACCTGAATGTCAAGCTTGTTGTTTCTCATGCCGGTCTGACTGTGGGACCTGACGGTGCGTCGCATCAACAGCTCGAAGATTTTTCGACAATGAGAGCGATACCCAATATCCGGGTAATCGTCCCTGCTGACGCCGTGGCAGCAAAGTATTTGATCCGATCAATAGCCATGATACCTGGGCCATTTTATGTTAGACTTGCGAGGCCATCGAGCGAAGTTCTATATGAAGACAACGCGATTTTCACGATAGGCAAAGGAAACATCTTGCGGGACGGCTCCGATGCGACAATTATGGCATGTGGTCTAATGGTTACAAGAGCATTAGATGCAGCCAAGGTTTTGAAATCAAATAACGGGATAGCTTGTCGCGTTGTTGATATGTTTTCAATTAAACCCATTGACACCCAACTGGTAGCAAAATGTGCTAGGGACACCGGAGCTATTGTAACTGCCGAAGAACATAATATGATTGGAGGTCTCGGATCAGCTGTGGCTGAGTCGTCTTCGGAAACTTACCCAGTGCCGATTAGACGGTTGGGCGTACGCGATACATTCGGAGAATCTGCCAGGGATGAAGAGATCGATGCACTATTAGAAAAATATGGATTAGGCACAAACGAAATTGCACGCGGTGTTATCGAATGCAGAGGTAAGAGCAGGAGATGAAAATATTTCTTGATTCTGCTAATCTTCATTCCATAAAAAAATACAATGATATGGGGCTCATTGATGGGATCACTACTAACCCGACTCTACTATCGAAAGAGAAAGAGGATCCGGCTGCCCTGATGCGGGAAATTGTTAGAATAGTGAAGGGTCCTGTAAGTCTGGAGGTTGTTGGTACTAAAACAGAAGAAATGGTAGAAGAAGCTCATCGGCTAATGAAGTACGGCCAAAACGTTGTTGTTAAAATTCCAATGATGCCTGATGGTTTAAGAGCCATTAGACAGTTAACTCAGGAGGGTATCCCTACTAACATGACACTTGTTTTTTCTGCCAACCAAGCAATTTTGGCTGCAAAGGCGGGTGCAGCTTACGTTAGCCCTTTTATCGGAAGGTTGGACGACGGTGGGCAGGACGGCACAGACCTTATAAAGGAAATTGTTCAGATCTTTAGAAATTATCACTTTAACACAGAAGTCCTCGTAGCTAGCGTAAGGCATCCACTCCATATTATCGAAGCAGGGAAGATTGGAGCGGACATCGTAACGCTCCCGCCAGACATCTTGGCAAGAATGATAATCCATCCGCTAACAGATAAGGGCTTGGCTGCTTTTCTTGAGGATTGGGAAAAATTAAAAAAGGAGAACCCCAACGTCGGAATTTAATTTAATCGCGAAGCAAATATATCACTTTTTTTGGTATGTCTTCCAATCTGCTGACCGCTAAGCTTCTCTCATAGGTCAAATATTTTAGATTATGGCCTATACTTATTGCATCGTTGAAGTTCTTGCCTAATCCAAGTGCTACCATATGTATACCCATTTTCCGGTATGAAAGGACCATTTCACGGACTGCATCAAAGTCGGATGGCTCTCCATCAGTCAAAGTCACCATGATATCTGGCTTAAATGATTTTGCAATAGGCTGCAATAATCCATATATCTCTGCAAGAGGTGTGCCGCCGCTTGCCCGTATCTGGGTCAGTCTACGCGGCCCTGTTGCAGACCACTTGAGGTTTGGAGGCTTTATTATCCAACACTTCACCTGTCCTGATTCAGTACTAAAGGCGTAAACAGCAAATTTTATTCCCAAATAACTCAGTGCTTCGCATAGAGCAACTGTTGCTCGTTTATACTCCAATTCCACGTGCTCTATACTGCTAGAATGGTCAAGCAGGATTGCAACTTTTGTTTTGATGGAGAGTTTAAGGTCAGTCAAAAAATTCTTAGGTAACATTTCCACATAGCTCTCAGGATCAAATTCTTCTCCTGCCACCTCGTGTCGTTCTATCCAACCTGTTCTCCAGTCCCTGAATTTAGCCTTCACCTTTCGGATTAAATCAGCATCATATATTGGGGATGGATCAACATCCATCATTTCAGGAACGCTTAAACCGAGGTTTTCCAGACTCTCATAGCCCTTGTTTTCAGTTTTCTTACTCTCTTTGAGCAGGGTTTGAAATTCACCCAGCACGTCAGTTCCTTCAATAATTTCTCTGGAGGTTCTGTCTAAATCAGTAGCCTTAATCTTCCTTCTAACAATTTTTTCTATTTGCTTCACAAGATCGCTCTGGTTCATCCCTAAACCTATTATTCTTGTCCGAGGCGCAAGGATAGCTACGGACGTTAATGCATCTAATTCAAGCATTTTAATTAACAGTGGGATATGTCTTTCAATCCACTCAGTATGATTGTTATTCTTGATTGCATCATGGACTATTTCGTTCGCAAAAGAAGATGCCTTCTTTACTTTCTCCAAATCGTTTCCGTACAACTCGCCTTTAAGATAACCTGTAAGGAAGTACTGGGAAAAAGCTTCAATAATCTTTGACTTTCCATAAATAGAATTAAGGAGCGGTCGTGACAACCAAGACATGCCTTCGTTAAATACGATCTCTTTAATCATTCCTTCCCAATCCTGTAGTCCTAGGATTTCAACTCGTTTGGTTTCAATAGTATTCAGGAGAAATCCGAAAGCGTGTTCATAACTCAAGACTTTGGTTGAATGGTGCATACGCATAGATTCGTGCCACAATGCGACTCGCCATTGCCTGTATTGCTGGAAACTAGTGCCGAGATAATAATTGAGAAAGGGTAATGTAATCTGATTCTTATCAATTTTTGCTAAAGGCATTTTATCTTGAGTTAAAATTATAACGGTCTTGTTATTGTTAGACCATCGTCTACTCAGAAAGGTTGCAATATCAAGCAAGACATCGTTCCGCAGATGTGTGTAATTAAGCCCTAATGGCATCGATGGTGTTGGCATACCCTAGTCGACAAAAATTGATGTTATCATATCCATTACCTTCTGATATTCAACTTCGCCCCACTGATCATAAGCATTGGCATAAACAATCTCTGCGGCCTGCTTTGCGTTGCTTCCGGCGTTAAGAAGTTTCGCAAAAGCGATTGACTCCCTCAAACTAGGACTATAGTATAATTCTTCAACAGCCGCTGCTTCGCGCAAATTCTTTGCAAGTTTGATCGCACGTTTTATGTCATTAATCTTAGATATATCGACTGTCGTATGGCGTTGTACGATCTCGAGTTCTATTTCTTCGGGAGGATATTCTAATCGCAACCTAATCGGAAATCTGCTGAGAATCTGAGGAGGTAGCTCTTTAGTTCCAACGTGGGAAAGAGGATTAATCGTTGCAATTACCGACCAATCATGGTGAGCATTGATAATTTGCCCATCTGCTTCTTTTAATATTATCTGTCTTCTGTCATCAAGTGCTTCATCTAATCGCAATAATACGTCAGCCTCAGCTGCATTTAATTCGTCAAGGTACAAGAGACCACCGTGTCGCATAGATTTCACGAGTATCCCTTCCACAAAACTAATTTGCCCTTTTTCCAGAGTCTTTGAACCAATAAGATAATAAGATGAGATTCTCTCGTACGGAGGCTAAAATTTACGGAGTATAACTCCTTTTTTAACTCTGAGGCAAACTTCCTTACAAGGGTTGTTTTGCCAGTACCCTTTGGCCCTATAATCAGTGCAAAGAGTCCTGCTTGGTGAGCCTTAGTCAATATATCGATAGAGTTATTCCAATCGAGATAATTGATTTCCATCATCTTACTCGTCATCTGTACAGTCTTGATAATCTCTTTACATAAAAACCCATAGTTGCAAGTGGACTTGGTCTCATCCGATTAACATCGAGATCCAATGGTGAGTTTCTTATTGTTAAGGTAGTCAGTAAGAAGAACTTTATCGATTGTTGTTGGATTTATGTAATACGATCTGCCTTTAACATATCTTTCCATTTCGTTAACATATCTCAACAACGAATCTTCATCACTGATC
>WJXE01000140.1 GCA_009665115.1 Nitrosopumilales archaeon | reverse complement strand
GGTGTACTCTGCGAGCTCTGCGGTTACGATTTTTGAATAGGTAGTACGAATTCTACTGGTTACAGGACCCTCCTTACCATCACCTACTACGCGACCATCAATATCGATTATAGCTACAATTTCGGCTGCAGTCCCTGTTAGAAACAGCTCCGATGCCATGTATAGTTCGGTGCGAGAAATGGGACGCTCCATTAGCTCATATCCCAGATTCTTTGCTATGGCTATTGCCGTGTCACGTGTAATACCTTCTAAGGCAGATCCGGCAATATATGGTGTATATATTTTGTTGCTTCTGACCATGAAGATATTCTCACCGGACGCTTCACTCACATTCCCATCTCTGTCCAGCATCACCGATTCGTCATAGCCGTTCCTATTGCTCTCTTGAGTTGCAAGTACTGAATTAAGATAGTTCCCAGCAGCTTTTGCCATTGGCGGTGTGGAAGAATCATGAATTCTGCGCCATGAAGAAATACAGGCACTAATGCCTTCTACTTTAAAATACTTAGCAAATGGGAATACTATTAGCACAACATGCGTAGGTGAATCCCTTGTTACATTCAAATCGATACCGTGCTGTCCTACAAATGCTAACGGTCGGATATAGCATGATTCTTTCATCCGATTTTTTTTCAATAACTCTATAGTTGCCTCCTCTAGTTCCTTTGCTGAATAATTCATTGCAATGGAATAGACCGCAGCCGAGTGACGGAGTCTGTCCATATGCTCTCTCAGTCTAAATACATGAAGATTATTTTTTGATGAATATGCACGAATGCCCTCAAAAACTGAAGTTCCATAGTGTAGAGCGTGAGTAGTAACTGGAACGGTCGCTTCTTCCCATTTTACAATTTTGCCATCAAACCAGATGAAGTCAGCGCCTTTTGTTTTCATTTATGGCAGAGTCAATTCGCGGATTATAAAAATCTTCAAAAGTTAAACAAAGCCTTCTTTTGGAATTTTCATCCCCATCACCTTCAAGGTGCTATCGGATGATCTTGCAAATTTCTCAACAATCTGCCAGTTGTGCTCGATCAAGTCTGCGACTCCGCTTGGTACCATATCCCGCCAATTTTGTTCCTCATGTCTTTGTTCACCGCGCGAACCGTTTGAAAATTTGGTAGTAATTTGGTCGTAGAGCATATCCTTCACAGCCGAAGCTGAGCCTGCAAACCGACGGGCTTTTATGGGATTAAGCTTAAAGACAGACAAAGTAATTCTTTCAGCAACATCCCCTGTATATGAAATGAACTTTTCTTCCCTAACATTTCGGAGAATTTGATTTCTTAATATCCAGGAGAATGGAGAAATTAAGGGTGGCAAATATCTTACGAATGGCGAGACTAGCGAGTAATCCGGAGAAACAGTGATGGACTTATTATTTCCGAAAACCGATTCAATCATTGCCTTCCTTATGTGATAAGGAAAAGGGAAACTTCGGGTATTGATCTCTTTATGATTTTTCAAAAACCTTACGGGATAAACGTAAACATTGTAGTCTCGCTGCAATAATAGAGAAATGATATGTCGATGAGTATTGGTAAAAGGATTCAAGTGTGCTAGGTAGATCGCCGCCACTCTCTCCATCAGTTATAGTAAACTCTAGCAGCCATATAAATAACAAAAAGGGTCGAAAAGGCCCTTATGACACTCGCTTTACTTCTATCTCGATTGTGGAGACATTCCGTGTTCTGCCGTCTTCTGATTGCACCGTCTCAGACCCAATTCTTACATCGCCTACCCTGTAACCGGCGTTCTCCATCCTCTTTAGGATAATCTGTGAAACATCTACTGCTCTACCAATGCTTAACCCTCGTGCCTTGATCGTTACCGACGGCTGATTAGCTAGTTGGATGAGTGTCGAGGTCACGTATGCCATCAAAGGCTTCTTACCTATGTATACCGCGTCGCGTGGACCATCTCTATGAACTTGTGGGTTTTGTTGTGGTTGTGCTTCCGCCATATCAAGTTTAGTGGTTTGGGATAATTTAAATCTAGAAGGCGAAACTGTTCCACCTAATTCATCTTGTGCTATATTGCATATTTTACTTCTTTTTTGACTAATGGGGCCGGCCGGATTTGAACCGACGATCTCCAGCGCCCGAGGCTGGCATCATACCAAGCTAGACAACGACCCCTCGGCTTGCACAATCATGGTGAATCTTTATTAAAAACATTAGCTGCAGTAGGGGTCCTATCTTTTTTCTGTCAAATACCTAGTACCTCGCTAAGTGCTCTGATCACCGATTATCGCGACTATCTCAATCCTCGGGATGGAACTGCAGCGACCTATCTTTTTCTTCTTTCAATTGACGCATTAGTTGAATCCATGCCTCTCCATATTATATCATAGCCTAATTTTGAAAGGAGATCGACATGGCAAGATTCGGGTACATTATACTTTTTAAAAAGGAAAATAGCATCCATGAAACTTGAGATAGAATTCAAAGATTTCTCTAGTTCCAATATTTTAGAATGCGATATTAGATATGTTCCAACAATTAGGTAACTACGCCCGTTATCATTTACATTTACATTTCCTGCCTCCCTAGATCGAAGAGCTATTAGCACCGAATCAGAAGGGATATTATATTTTTCAGCTAACTCGCCTATCGATACTATGCCGCTGAAGCTGCCTCCATCAGTTCTGCTATCGTCTTCGTTATTATCCTGAGTAATACCGATAGTAAGACGGTCTATCTCTGCTAGCAAATCATTCGAGGCGGTGCTTGCTATCCTTCGAATCATCTCCTGATCAATTGACTTCAAGTACGAAAGGATTGCCTTCAGGGGCACTTGACCGTTTTTATAAAGTATCAAATGATCCTTTTGTACTAATGAACCCAGTCTCGTGATGAGATCTTTTTCGACTTTTTTATACTTGGAAGCGGTGTAATAATCGCTATTCACTGCGATAAAGATATCCAGTTTGTCATCTTTGTACAGTTGCTTATTCGGAGAAGAAATTCGTGTTAGTTTGCCTATCTTTCGCTCGATATATTCCGTAGTCCAAAAGCCGACTATCTCCAAATATATGCGACGGCCGTACCTTTCAAACATAAAGTCTGGGATGAATGCCTTATCATTGTCCAGAATGATAGGGTCCGGCTCCCTTATCAAGGTCCAGCCTGTGCGAAATTGCTGGAATTTTATCGCAAATTTTTCTTCAACAGTGCTATCAAAGGACGAACCAGATTTGGCAGTTAGCTTCTTACTATTGCTTTGATCAGGCAATGCCATTAATCGAGGTGCTTCCTCTTTTGAGATATCAAATTCGTACATTTTCCTTCCAACAGATACTGACTTCCGGATAATCCATGCCTGCAGCGACCATGATTCTGCAGAAATTATAGACGGAAGTAATTTCGCAATCGCCGTGCCATAGATTTCAGTCATCTTGAACATGCTTTGTGGACCATCGAGAGAACAGACAATTGTATCACCATGATAAGTCATATTTTTAGAGGTCCGATCAGCTAATGTGCTTGGTTGGTTTCTAATATTATACATTAGACCTACTCTTTTGACATCTCTTAGCACTCGTTTCCAACTCGACCCTCCGTGAAGAGCGACTTGAAGAGTTGTGCAGCTGAATAAGAGTGTCTGTATGAGGGCGAGGTTATACCATGCCACAAGGATAGCCGGCGTTATGCTATCGAAATTCTCCACAACTAAGTTCTCATCTAGGTCACCCCACATTTGATTTAGGACATTTTCCCTATCTACACCTAGCTGCCTCGCGACTGATTGAATTATTTCTTCTCTTCTAAGAATAGTTAATGCAAAATCAGATTTAGATGATTCTTCGAATAAACTTCGCCTTATTACATCAGGTTCAATTATGAGGTCAACCGAATCAATACCATTTTTCCTGGACTGTTCACTAGTGTTAACAAACGTACACCTTCTTTCAAGTAAGGTAGAAATGCCCCTGACGAGTTTATAGTCTCCGTGTTTACTTTCGATTAGTCCAATTCGATCTGTAAGGAGTCCTTTTCTATCTCTTTTCTTCCATGATTCTTCGAACTCTCCGATTATATTAGCTGCCAACGATACATCTTCATCAGAGGTACAAAAGATTGGGGCAATGTTTTTCCCTTTATTTGAAATTTTGACTCTGAGTAGTTGGAGCGGAATCATGTCATGTCACACTTGCGTTGTATCTTTTGTCATGCAAGCCAAACGATTAATCCGTCAATCGCTCAAATTCACATTCGCAAGATAATCTAGAAAATTTTTAGAATATAGTGCAACAGCCCTCAGCATGTTTGTGTGGGGATCTAAATTAGAATAAGGAATATGTGCTACACCTTGTATCGATATTGTGCCCTTATCATGGCTCAGCATATACCTCGACATTCTTACAACTTAGAGACGTATGAAAATTTTAACCTTTGTTTAGCCATGTATTGTGAAAGGTCGGAATCTGCATGGAGCGCTTTCCTACACGTGATATTTTGTTTTTTCATCGCCATATAAGCTGAGTTAAGGGACAAGGTTTAAAAAACACTCGTCTCTCAGTTATTTATTATATTTAGTAGAGGGGGACGAAGTCTATAACAGTTGATAATAGATTGATTCAGTTTTTGAGGGAGGGCAAGGACTGGGAGAGGAAAGCAACGAACGTACCAGGAGTCTTTTTATTAAAATTACCTACATTCAAGGGAAGATCCGCATCGTTAGCGATTGAAGTTAATCCTATCGGGTCTTCTGGTGCAGCGACAAAGAAGAGAGGCGTAGTCGTTAGGTCAACGACTGAGCTTGAGGAAATCAACAAGTTGCTTTCACATCCAAAACTGGTGGAACTTGCCAAACGGGTAGATGAAGTGAATCCTGAAAGAAAACTTGGAGGTGCAAATACTACCGAACATGATGTGTTCGAAATCTAACCCTAAGAGCAGCGGCCATTTGAATTCCAAAGAATTCTGTCAGAAAATAGGCGGCCACTAGTATGGTCCAAGATCGATTTTAGATAAGATCAGATTGGCGAATGGTGTATTTGGCATTGTTAATATTGATGTTATTATTCATGCAACGGCGATTTTCACCCAACCTCGCTAGGTTTATGGTTCTATGGCGTCGACACGCCGAATTTTGCGTTTTATAATCCAGAATTCTTTACTCCACTGAAACATTCAGAACATAAAAATCCGATCTAGCGGAACAGAGCATCACAGATTAAACCATTTAACGTTATGACAACATAACAGATTTTTGAATAATCGTGGATAAAGTTCCGTCCAATATACCGGCTATGAT
>WJXE01000139.1 GCA_009665115.1 Nitrosopumilales archaeon | reverse complement strand
GCATTAGGCGCTAACATTTGTGGCATGGCCTATCCATTTTTGCGTAAAGCAGCAGAGTCAAAGGAAAGTTTGTTCGAATTTGCAAAAATGATAACAGAGGAACTTAAGAGTGCAATGTTCCTGGTCGGAGCCAAAAATATCAAAGACTTGAAGAGTTCAAGGTATATATTGACTGGCTATCTAGCAGATGGAGCTAGTAGCAACCGATGAAGGCAATCGATATTAAGGACGAGCTAGAGTCTAACGCTTCCAGTGTGAACCAGTACATTCTTTCTTTGTTAGAGGGTGATCCCATTGAATTGTACCGGGCGTCATCCCATTATATCAAAAGTGGAGGTAAGCGTTTGCGTCCATTTCTATTAATCAAGTCAAGTGAGATGTTTGGCGGCAACCTAAGAAGGGCTCTGCCCGCTGCTGCTGCCGTGGAGCTTGTCCATAATTTCTCGCTCGTACACGACGACATAATGGATAACGATGATATGCGCCACAGTGTTCAAACTGTTCACAAGCACTATGGTATGCCATTAGCCATTTTGGCAGGCGATATTTTATTTTCAAAGGCATTCGAACTGTTGGCTGTACATGGAAGAGCCAAGGGCATTTCGGAAAAAGCAATCTGTGAGATGGTCGCCAAGCTATCTTCAGCATGCATACAGGTATGCGAAGGTCAAGCTACCGACGTCCACATGGCTTCAATGAATGATGAGTTATCAATCGACTCGCCTCAATACATTAATATGATTAGTAAAAAGACTGCCGCGTTATTCGAGCTTTCCTGCGCTTTGGGCGTATTATCCGCCCCGAATTCGAGCGCCATTGATGTGGAACGTCTTTCATGGTTTGGAAGGAATATCGGCATCGCATTTCAGCTGGTTGATGACTTGATAGGCATCACAGGAGATCCTAAGCTCACTGGCAAAGCAGTAGGCAACGATCTGCGAGAAGGAAAAAAAACTTATCCGATACTTCTAGCCCTGAGAAATGCGAAGGGGGAGAACCGAAGCAAGATCCTCAAAATTTTTGGGAGAAAGAATGCGTCTGCTAGCGACCTGAAGGAAGCCGTCGGAACTATTTCTACGATAGGGATAGATCAAGAGATCAGATTGGC
The DNA here is from genome assembly GCA_009665115.1 of Nitrosopumilales archaeon. Taxonomy (GTDB): domain Archaea; phylum Thermoproteota; class Nitrososphaeria; order Nitrososphaerales; family Nitrososphaeraceae; genus Nitrosopolaris. The sequence goes on along the minus strand of WJXE01000139.1, from coordinate 4,175 downwards.
CGCACGAACACATATAGAAAAGGCAGTACAATCATTAGCTGATTACGTAGATTCAGAGGCCAAAAGAGCACTCGAATCTTCTGCCTCCTTTATCGTAGAAAGGAGCTTGTAGCGTTATTGACGTCGTCGTCATCCTACTCAGTTGATGAAGGCACTAGAAATTTTATTAAGATTATCGTTTTAAAAAATGCCATACAGTATGGTGGAAAAGCCAGGGACGAAACTGTTATTTCCAAAATTATTGCTCAAAGACCAGATCTTCGGAGCAATTTAAAAATTCTGATTCCTGAAATCAAAATCACGCTAGAGGAAATAAATGCATTAACATTAGACGAACAAAAAGCCCTGTTCGCACGTATCGCACCTCATGAATCTGCTGCTAAGAAAAAGGGGACGGCAGATCATGATGCAAACCTGCCTGCACTACATGACGCGAAAATGGGCAATGTAGTTACAAGATTTCCTCCGGAGCCGAATGGATATCCTCATATAGGACACGCAAAAGCTGCAATTATTGACGATGAATACGCTCGTAGGTACAACGGGAAGTTAATCCTACGTTTCGACGATACGAATCCTTTAAACGAAAAACTAGAATATTATGACGCGATCAGAGAAGGCATAGAATGGCTTGGAATAGAACCAGATATTGTGAAGAATACGTCTGACGATATTCAATTATTATGTGATTACGGTAAAAAATTGGTAGAGCTTGGTGGAGCATATGTGTGCAGATGTACTCAGTCTGTAATGCGAGATCTCCGGTCAAAAGGACTTGCATGTGATTGCAGAACGGATGCAGCGAACACCCGAGACCTACTAAGAAAATTGTTCGATGGTTCATTTGAACCAAATACTGCGGTGCTCAGATTCAAAGGTGACATGGATGATCAAAATACAGCCATGAGAGATCCGACGCTTTTTAGAATAATCGAAGGCCACCACCCAAAACTAGGTAATTCTAATAGAGTGTGGCCCACTTATGATTTTGCAGCCCCCTTAGAAGACAGCCTCGATGGTGTAACGCATGCACTTCGGACAAAGGAGTATGAATTACGCAATGCACTGTACTTTGCTATACTTGACAGGCTCTCTCTTCGTAAGCCTTCGATGTTAGAATTTTCGAGATTAGAGTTCGAAGGAATGCCTGTTTCCAAGCGAAAAATTAAGCCCCTGGTAGAAAAGGGCCTTGTTCAAGGCTGGGACGATCCTCGTCTTCCGACTTTGGCTGCGATCAAAAGGAGAGGTTTTTTACCACAGGCAATTCGCAAATTTGTCCTTTCTTTGGGTCTGACCTTGTCTGAGACTAAGCCACCATTTGAAGCACTTGAAGCATTTAACAGAAAAATTATCGACCCTCAATGCATCAGGTTATTTTTCGTTAAAGATCCAGTTCAATTGCAAGTGCGAAATGGTCATCCTAAGGAGGTAACTTTGAGCAACCATCCGAGCATGAATCTGGGGCACAGAAAGATACGTGTGTCAAATTCCTTTTACATCGCTGGCGGCGATGCAGCTAGCCTAAGAGTTGGAGATGAAATAAGACTGATGGAGTTATACAATATAAGGATCGCTGAAATTAAATCCGAATATACTCCCCAGCTTCGTAGTTCGGACAATAGTATTAGGAGTAGTAGCACCGGTAGCAGTAGTAATAGTGGCGGTGGGCCTATGCATGTTAGTAATAGGAATAATAGTGGAAGACTAATAATAGTCGAGCAGACGGGCGACGAGATAAACCAAGATATGCCGAAAATCCAATGGGTCGCAACTGATGATGCGCTACCGTACAGAGTTATGATTGCTAGGGAACTCTACATAGGAGAAAATTATAACACAAACAGTCTCGAAACATGTGAAGGATTTGCTGAGTCATTCGTATCATCCCTGAACGAAGGTACGCAGGTTCAACTTGTGAGATTCGGCTTTTGCAGGATAAACGGTGGCAATACCGCAATATTCACTCACAGGTAGACGGAGATAGGAAGAATGAATGAAATGAAATGAAAATTGCACGAATAAAGAACGCCAGTCTCGTCGAGACATACGCCATAGTCTCCGAGGATGGAAAAAGACTAATTACAAGACCAGAAATTCAAGACCAGACAGGCATACCAATACCGTCCAGCATTAAGGAATTCATGTTCAAGGGTTGGCTAGACGAAGTTAAAGAACATCAAAGAAAGTTAGAATATGCTCATAAGGTAGAAGAGATCGAGCTATTGGCGCCTCTGCCAAACCCCCCAAAGATAATTTGTTTAGCGTTCAACTATTATGATCACGCTAAAGATGCAGGTTTAACTCCATCTGATGAGCCGGTGATTTTTATGAAACCAAGGACCACTTTGAATTCTCCCTACAGTAACATTGTCTGTCCTTCCTTTGTTAAACGCTTGGATTACGAGGCGGAAATTGCCGCGATAATTGGTAAGGATACAAAAAAGGCGTCGATAGAGCAATCTGTCGACTCTATTTTCGGATACATGATCTTGCATGATGTGTCTGCAAGGGACATTCAGTTTAAAGATAAGCAATTCACTAGAGGGAAGAGTATTGATACCTTTGCCCCCTGCGGTCCATGGATTACAACGAAAGACGAGATCTCAGATCCTCAAAATTTAGAGATCGTTACTAAAGTGAACGGAGAGTTGCGGCAGAAATCCTCAAGTGTAAATATGGTAATTCCGATAAAAAAAATAATTTCCAGCCTCAGCTCCATAATGACGATAGAAGAAGGTGACATCATTTCGACAGGCACGCCTGCAGGTGTTGCCATGTCAATGAAAGAACCAAAATATCTCAAGGACGGCGATATAGTAGAAATTTCTATCGAAAATCTAGGCACGATTAGAAATAGGGTTGTGTTTCAATGAGGACGATAATAAGAGTAAAATCAAGAATAACTATCGAACAAGTCTTTATTGGGCAATAGTGTTACCAGTAATATTAGTGGAAGCGACAATATTATTACGCAAGCAGATGTCAACCTTCTTGTCGGCTGCTGGAAATGTATTATAAATTGCTAGCACAACTTGTGACGGCTCATGGGTCTTGTCTATGCCTGTTCACTCAATCAAACGGATTGTCAGAGGATCTATGTTTTACGATAATCGATAATTTAACAATCATTACTGAGATGCAACAAGTCAGAGGCACAGCCAGAAAAAAGAAAGAGGAAAGATTAGAGTGGTTTCTATTCGTTCAGTCCATTATTTGGTTGCTTTTGCTCCTGCTGCTGGTGAACTCATCATTTTCACTGCTGCTGGCTGCTGCTCACCACTAACAAAACTACTGGACTTTGGAGGTACCCATGTGCCTGCGGGCTGGTCTCCTGCGGTAGAGTTGTTAACGGCCAATACTGCAAATGCTGCACCCTTTAATACATGATTCATGTTGTGGTCCACACCTACATAGACACCTGCTTGTGGGAATGTAGATTCAACTGTGATGCCAGCTCCTGGTGGAATCCAATTTGTCTGGTCATTCTGATCTTGTGTCAACAATCGTTGTGTGCCGTTGACAAAACCGAATTTCGCACTCTGGTATCCACCTATGAAGTGGAAAGCCGTACCATCGTTGGGGCCTGCACTGAAAATGTACCATCTTGTTAATTCACCTGGCTTCACTTTGAATATTGTTGCATTTGCGTTGATCGGAAGCTTCACTATTTTTCCGATTGCGGGTACATATTTATGAGCCATGCCGTTAGTCAACATTAGATCCGGCTGATCGGAAATGAATGCCTTCAGGTCAAATGATCCTGTTGCATTTTTTGTGCCGTTGAATAACCCTTGATCCTTGGTGCTGAAGAGTTGCCCAAATACCATGTAGAACTCCTTAGCTGGTGTTTCACCCAGAGGATGTACTACAGTGCCACCGTACATGCCGCTTGCAATATGTTCCCAAATGCCCATCAGTGCATCTGCACTGCAGTGGTAGAACCATGCGCCTGGTGCTGGGTTATTTATTGTCCATGTGAACGATTTACCAGGTTGAACCGGACCTGAGTTTGCCTGATGAGTACCATATCCCATGTGGAAATCGAGGCTGTGTATAACTTTCCCGTCATTCCTTAATGTGATTTGTACGTTATCTCCTTGTGTGAGTGATATAACTGGCCCCGGGACTGTACCATTAAAGACCATGGCATTATACTTTATTCCACCCGGATGCAA
>WJXE01000138.1 GCA_009665115.1 Nitrosopumilales archaeon | reverse complement strand
GAAGATCTGGCGCCTGATTGTCCCATGCAACAGTGAAAGTTTGCTTCGGTCTCGAGATATCGGCCAGAATACTACTGTCTAGACCCCCAGATAGTAGTAATGCCTTGCATTGGTTCCTTTCTACGGAGTCCCTCAGTGCAAACTTCAATTCTGAACAATCTGATTCTGTCATATCACACTTTTGTTCTAGAAGAGCTCATATTTTTTTGCACCGAACAGCATACGTCTCATATGTGCCAATCGAATCTGGCTAAGAACAAATGGACTTGACGTATGGCCTCGTTAATGGTTAGGTTACTTATGCGACCCTGTCCTCTTCTATATTTCTTGTTGGATCTCCTCGGAATCGCTCAAATCAGGCAGCTCCGGAATAGTCGGTAGAAGGAGAATGAGCTGTTCATACTTCCCAAGATACTCTTGACCTGCCTCCGTGGTTCTGTACAGACCTGAATTCTCCGAGTAGTTCACTAATCCTCTTTCTACTGCAATCGCAAGGTATCGAATCAATTGAGAATGTGATACCATCGCATTATTCATTATGGTAGTTTTGTATTCCCAGTCTTTCGTGGCGGAACGTAAAATAGAAGCCATTATTTCTATTTCAGAACGATTCTTCAATGTTTATGACCTACCTCTCCCCAGTTTTTTCGCATTTTCAATAAAAGAGTGTTAGACAAATTATCAAGACCAAAATGTTTACAGAACGCTGACAACATAACTCCGTGTTATAACTCTTGATCTCTAACGAAAGTGGAAATGAGACGTAGGCAAGCTTTTTAAAGACTACGCACAGGAAAGAACCTCCATATGAAAGAAAAAATCAAGGTAAACAATAATGCTTACAACGTAACACTTAACGACCAAACTCAGATGTTTGCCATGAGACTTCGTCGCCTCTACCAACAAACTTATACAGATGTGGACAGTTTTGATGAAGTTAGTTCAGAAATTTCTACAACCGTTAATAATCTCCTCAAGCACGCGGTATCTCCCGAGGTCAAAGAAGATGACATGGACGGCGTAATACAACAGCTTTTAAAGATGTACGAGAAATCTTTTCAAAAGCCATAATACCATTTAAAATTGCTTAAAACTTCTAACTCTAATCCAAATCTGTAGTTCGAATGCTAATATGACTCACGAAATCATCGGGAAAAAAGTCTAAATAAGATTTCAAGAAGATCTCCTGTATGCAAGCTGTAGCTACTAAGAAGTGCATTAATCCCTCATGTGGTCTATCGTTTGATATTGAAAACGACATTTACAAATGTTCATGCGGCTCGCTTCTGGATATTATATATTCTAAAGTACCATCTAAAAACCTAGTCGAAGTATTTTATGCTCGGAGAAACCATGGAGGGAATATTTTTAATGAAAGTGGCGTATGGCGTTTCAGAGATCTAATTAATTTTCTTGGTATAGACACGGAGAATTTCGACGAGTGCGCAAGAGCACTAGTCTCTCTCGACGGTGCAGAGGGAAGGCTTTCTAAGCCGTACAAAATGAGCAAAGTTGCTGACTATGCTATGATGAATCACGACAGTTTCTTACTGCAACCTGAGGGCTACAACCCGAGTGGATCATTCAAGGACAACGGCATGTCAACCGCTGTTACACACGCAAAAATGCTGAGGGTAAAAAAATTGATTTGCGCCTCCACAGGGAATACTTCTGCCTCAGCAGCGATGTATGCCGCAAACGAAAATATAGAATGCGACGTTTACATCCCAAGAGGCGAAGTGGCCGCCGGGAAATTGAGTCAAGCGTTCCAGTTTGGAGCTCAGGTTATTCAGGTAGATGGCAACTTCGACGATGCACTTGCGGCGTCCTTGGCTGAAGTAACCGAAAGACAAGGATATACGGTTAACTCTGTAAACCCATTCCGACTCGAAGGACAAAAAGCAATAGTGTATAGAGTGATGGAACATTTAAGCTGGAATCCGCCAGATTGGATCGTCTATCCGGGAGGCGCGTTGGGAAATACTTCCAGCTGCGGTAAATGTCTTATTGAATTACATGGATGGGGATGGATAAAAAAGATTCCAAGAATTGCGGTGATCAATGCTGAAGGAGCCAATTCATTCTATGAGCTAGTCAATGGTTTGTTTGAAGACAAGACACTAGACTGGAATAATGGAAGACCCGATCTAGAGATGGTAGATCGATATTATCTGCATAAACAAAACAAATGTGTACTCCCTAAAACCCGCGCAACCGCCATACAGATTGGAAAACCAGCCAATTTGGTAAAGGCGTTAAGGGCGATTGACATTACCAAAGGCGTGGTGACACAAGTAAATGACGAGGACATGGCCGACGGAATGTCGATTGTTGGCTTGAATGGATTCGACTGTGAAATGGCATCTGGTGCTGTGCCCGCCGGCGTACGAAAGCTCAGGCTTGAAGGTATTATCAAACCAGATGATGTAGTGGTCGGAATCCTCACAGGAAGGCAGAAGGATCCCAAATTACCAGTAGAATACCATAATAATCGTTCAAACCGATATGCGAGACCGGCCAGAGATAAATAATCATCAGTTCTAGCCGGAATTGTATCCCAAGGAACACGCACGCAGGATTTGCTGCTTAGGATTTGCTAGTTGCTTTCGATTTCTCAAGAGCAGAAAGCAGTGCGTTGGCCTTTTGTTCAGTTTCTGCCCATTCCGTTTGAGGAATGGAGTCCATGACAATCCCTGCACCTGATTGAATGAAAGCATCGCTTTTATTTGCAAAGATAGATCTGATGGTAATCGCGAAATCACATGAACCGTTTGCAGAAAAATAACCAAGGGCACCTGCATATGGCCCTCTAAAATTAGGCTCCAACTCATCAATTATTTCCATAGCCCGCAGTTTTGGGGCTCCGGATACGGTTCCTGCTGGAAAAAGTGCCCTAAATGCGTCGTACGAATCAAAACCACTTTGAAGAATGCCAGTAACGTGCGATATCATGTGCTGTACATGACTGAATCTCTTAACTTTCATTAGCTCCTTAACCTGAACTGTTCCATACTTGCTTACTTTTCCGATGTCGTTGCGAGCTAAATCTACCAACATAGTGTGCTCTGCAACCTCTTTTTCATCGTTGAGAAGATCCTTACTTAGCTGTTGATTCCTCTTGTCATCATCTGCTACAGGCCTGGTTCCGGCAATTGGGAAGGTCTCCAAATGGTCCCCCGTGACGCGAAGAAGCATTTCAGGACTGGAGCCTATGATATGTTTCCCACCCATCCTGAAAAAGTACATGTAAGGTGACGGGTTTATGTCTCTAAGTTTTTCGTATACGGTTAGAAGATCTCCAGATATCTTAAAAGTCATACGTTTGGAAAGAACAACTTGAAAGACATCGCCATCATAAATATATTTTTTTGATTTATTGACCTTTTCTATAAACTGCTTTCGAGTAAGGTTTCGTTCAGGGGTTGAATACGAAAATGTCGATTCTTCCTGAAGAGCTCGACTCTCAGACATGAGATCTTTTACCTCTTTGATTCGAGAATTTGGTTGGATCGAAAAATAATAAGCCTGTTTTTCTACGTGATTGTACAGGATCCCGTCTGTGAATATTCCGAATTCTAACAATGGGAAATGATGCTTTTTCATATTTTGTAGCGGCAGCCGGTCCCAGAAGCGTACGGCATCGTAACTAACGTACCCCACTGCACCACCTAGGTATCTGAATCGATTGTCGGACACCTTGGGAACAACCTCTCGGAGCTGGACCAGTGGATCTACAACTTTGGTCACTTTTGTCACTCCTGAACGGTCTGATATGCTAAATTTTTTGGTGTCACAAGTAATCGTTAGTTCGGGGTCAAATCCGATTATTGAAAATTCAGATAACTCTTTAGGACCTATAAGAGATTCAAAGATGAAGACTATGTCATACCGATGGTACAATCTTTTAAAGATTCCAAACTGATCATCGAACGACTGGATTTTTTCTATATGAAGTTTATTATTTAAGAACCTGACCAAATTTTCCGCCTTTGGCATTATCTTTCGATGTTCCAATAAAAATTAAAATCCCTAAATACTTCAATTCTTTTTGCTAGATTCCTATCTTAAGTCCGCCAAGTCATCTTCCCCTGTTAGAAAACCTTTGGGTGCCAACGGTTTCCGTCCCATAAACCCGTCTTCCCTATCGTGCCAGAATTTGATTTCTGTTTCTCCAAGCTTCCAACAAAGCCAGACCTCTTCGTCAAACCTCATACAGGGAAAATCAAGCAAACCATCGTCCACACTTTTGATCATAATTCCCATATCCTCGAGCTGCTCTATTGATTTGTATAGACTTGATACTGCTCCGTTCAACTGCTGTTTTTTCTTAATGAATCTTTCGAGTGAAGATCCTGATTCAAGTGTTTTCTGTACTTCTTCCTGTAAAGCAACGACGTTGTTCTTTTGAGAAAGTATAGTGTTAAACCTTCGCTTTACCTCAGGAAGGGCTTTGTTTGCATCCTGAGGAGTGTATATCCTGAACATCCAATATGGTTTTTTAACAACGAGATAATTTATGTATTCCTTTAAGGAAGAGCCTTTATTCTTCGCCGCCTGCGCGCCTTAATTTTGGTTATTTTTTGTGCGTTTTTATATGATGTAGGATTAGCATGTCTAATTCTATCGAAGTCTCCCAAACCGTGCGGGTAATTCTCCCACGTATTAGATCGACCAAATAAGTTATCTAACTTTGCCGATGCCGAAAGGGAGAACTTATTCAGGGTTAAATGCAGAGATTCGTGACTTAGTAGCGAAGAGGCAATTTCGACAATTTTTCCATAATTATGGTATTGTTGCCAAGTTCTGTAATTTGATATGAATGCACGTGACCTTCCGTAGTAGGATACAAACATCAATCCTCGTTTTCCGGCCATTCCTTTTAGCGTTAGATCCACTACCAATAAACCTCACCCCGGCTTGTTTATCTCAACTTTGGTCTGATTAACTTATCTTTACAATAAATATCTAATATTTTTAGTCTCTTTCCTGTTTTTGATTCATCTGACCATTTGAAAACAACAAAAGTGTACATTATTGTAGTGTTTATTGAATATTATGGGGTACATGCAACTCATCAATGTTGGATAACCGATATGAAATTTCTCAGAACAAGTTATTACACACATATTATTTATATAATTTAGCCTTACCATGTGATTTAAACCAAGCAACGGCAGCATTTTCTAAAGTTTCTGTGGTGAGATGGCTTAAATATGCTGTGTGGTGTTATTGTAATTGCTACTTGCTTAATTCCATGAGGTTCTATCCTGCCGGCTTGCTCAGCGC
>WJXE01000137.1 GCA_009665115.1 Nitrosopumilales archaeon | reverse complement strand
TCATTTGAATTTGCATAAACAGTGCAATCTTTAGTCGTATTATATGTTGATGTTCCGAATATTGTGAGACTGTTACCAATCGGAACTTGTTGGCGTGGTGGAGGGTATGTAATTCTTACATTCAATTTAGATGATATTTGTTGTTGTCCCTCTACCGCGATATTCGAATAAGAGATGGCATGAGCCAAAAATACGGTTAGCACAAGAAAGTAAGCCAAAAATACAATTCTTTTATCGTTTGTAAATTGTATCAAGTGCTGCTGCCGGTAATGGAACATAACAATAGAATAATAAGTTGCTATAGAAAGAAAAATTGATTATTTGCATTTGATGTTTAGATAAGAACTAACTACGATGGAGGAAATTTTGAAATAGTAGCTAATGTTTTGATATATCTCCCTTCTCCAAATGTGTGGGAAATTCTTTTCCATCAGTAGTTCTTTGATCCAGCAGTGGAATGCGAATTCCATCATCATTGACTATCAAATCCAATCTTTGTCCTTTTCTTAGATTGAAACCGTCTATTACAGGCTTAGGTATTACTATAAATGAGCTAGTACCTATGGAAGTAATAGTAACAGCATATTTAACAGGCATTCAACTTGAAACATTAGTGAACTATCATATTTAAATATAACTGTAAATATAAACCTATATATTAATATCTACTTATATCAAATGTATTTCATGACATGATGGCAAGTCCCACTCGAATATTGATGGTCTCTACAGAATATCCTCCAATGCAAGGAGGAGTAGGCCGGTATACATTTAATTTAACAAAGGAACTGCGAAAAATAGGTTTGCAAGTCTATGTTGCTTGCAATGAAAAAGGCGGTGGACAGTTTTTTGGACTATCTCCAAATAATATCCATAATTCTGAAGTACTCCTGCGTATAGTTAATGAAATACAACCAGACATCGTACACGTGCAGTATGAGCCTGGCTTATACGGCTTAGTATTAGATCCATTTAATCCAAAAAAAACGAATACTAATATTGAGTCCTTCTATGATAAATGTAAAATTCCGATAGTTACTACCTTTCATTCTGCTTATACTGTCAAGCAATGGTTTAGTCTGGGACCAACGAAGACAAACAGAAGAAATGGAAATGCAACTAAATTACTGCTTTGTAGAGTTGGAGATTACTGGAAGCGCCTTCTAAACTATCGATCTTTTCACAATTTGAATAAGAATAAGCTCAAAAATGGCCAATCAGGCGTAGTCTTCTCGTACTATATGTCAAAGATGATTGTGGGTGGAATGGATAAGGGTGATATAAAGATAATCTATCATGGCGCCGAACCAGCTGCTCGTATGACGAAAAAAGAAGCGAGGGCGAGATTCTCTCTACCACAAGAAGGACAAATAGCTTTGGCTGTAGGATTCAGAACAGCTACTAAAGGATGGGATATTCTTGAAAAGATGAAAGTTCCAAAAGGATGGACCATAGTAGTAAGCTCCTCAGAGAATCATTACATTAAATACGATTTACAGTTACGAATTGGTAATAATAGTAATATCATTATCCTACAGAATGATTTTCTGAGTGAATTCGATCTGTCAAGCTTATTCTATGCTTCCGATGCGATAATTTTGCCATATAAAGTGAGCTCGGCTTCTGGAGTAATGTTTGATGGCTTGGCTCATGGACTACCGTTTGTAGCAACGAATCTGGAGTTCTTTAGAGAATTCTCTGCTCAAGGGTTAGGAATAACAGTCAGAAGGAATCCAAGTGCGTTTGCAAGTGGACTTGTAAGCTTATCTTCCAACTATGCAGGTTATAGGGAATCTGTCGATATATTTAAGAAAAAACTAAGTTGGAATGCAGTAGCCATACAACACGCCAATCTTTACAAAGAGAAGAGTGGATCTTAACTCTATGGTAACATGTGAAAAATGTCACAAGAACGAAGAATATCATATATGCTCGACATGTAACCAGCATTTGTGCATTAATTGTTTTAACATGGTTCATTTTGGCATTAACAATCCGAGGACTGGAAAATCGATGGTGTATAACAAATGTGTATTTTGTAGTGATATATATGCGACTAATGCAAAAAGTACCGTCTGCGATAAATGTGTGATTGTACTTACGTGGGTGTCAGGCATGAATTACCTTGCTGCGGTAAACAGAGTTTCTGCCTTAATCAAATCAAATAAATTGGATTCGAAACTGAGAAATGAGAACTACTGCAAGACGAATTTTGGTTCGCGTGCAACCCAGGTAATAATGGATGCAATAGACAGCTCCAAATGAATTGGATCGTGGTGGCAGATTCGATATAACTTGATGTTTTCAATTCTATGTTGATCTGCATTCCTTTGGGCTCACCAAGACCACGACCGCTACCACCAGACGAGAAATCTCCTAAACTAGTCAAATGGTCCTTCTTCTTAGTTTGCTTTCACCGTGTAAACAGAATATTACTATTTGCCAATTTTTTGATTTTTAGTTAGAAGTTGTACCTGCCATCTGAGGATAGCTTTCTCCTTGCAAAGGCTGTTAAAGGCTACACGGGGAAATCAGCGTTAGAAATCGGAGTCGGTTCAGGGGTCGTACTACAAGTTCTTCATGAAAATTTTCAGATTGTTGCTGGAACAGATATTGATTTTGTATCTCTTAAATATTGCAAAGAGAATCTGTCAAATGATATCATGCTAGCCTGCTGCGATGCAGCTTCCGCTTTTCGCCATAAATTTGACCTGATTGTAACCAATCCTCCTTATCTCCCACTCGAAGATAATGAAAGGAAGGATTCTGCAATACATGGGAATTCTGACGGTATAGAAACAACATTAAATTTCGTAGAATCTGCTATTTCAGTTTTAGCCGATAATGGTAAAATGTTGATAATAATCTCAAGTTTGTCCAACGATACGAAAATAGACGAATTTCTGGTTCAAATGAAATTAAAAAGACGAACCATAAGCAACAAGAAGTTATTTTTTGAAAGGCTCACGACTCTGGAAATAAGTTTCCAATAAGCCCCAATCTCTGTGCAGCTTTTGTTACCTCGCTAGATCTGTGAAGAATGGGCTTACCACCTGTTACCCTGGTCGCAGACAACCTGATTGTTGTTATTCATAGCTGACATCTCCGGAAGCTTCGCAATCTTTGCCTCAGAGTTGTTTTTCGCCAAGCTGTTCAATGATGTAGGTCCATCCTATTATTTACTCGAGGGGCTGTTTCAATCTCGATAACGATGCTCTGTGTGATTCGTTGTTGTATTAGATAAGTTTGATTAGCTAGCTCGCGACCACCAGAGACTACAAGAGCACGCATCATTAGGAAAGCTATCTCAAGCTAGTACCTCTCGCAATCAGGTAAACCGTTAAGAACAACGAAAAGTAACTCCATAAGAAGAAGCGATGGTCGCAGGAAATGAATCCTTCCAATAACACGGATGATATAGAAAGCAAGGAAATTCACAGTAAATGTGCGCTGTGTGGCAAGAGCGCGTCAGGACAAGGAGAATCGACCAGGATCCAGGAAGTAATTGGCGGAACCTCTTATACGTTTGATACACAGGATTGCCTCAAGATGTTTAAAAGGTTCAAGAGTGTATATGGTAATGAATTTAAAGGATTTCTTGCACAGGAACAATTTATTTCAGACCCTTTTTGGGATAGAGCAATTCCAAAGGAAGAGGAAATTAGAGAAATTGAGATTGAAAAAGGAAGAGTTAAACCAGATATTATACAGGTTATTCAGGACCTTGGCGAAATACGTAAAATTGCTTCAGAAATAGTAAGAACAGCTCGACATGAAATCCTGATAATATTTTCTACATCTAATGCATTTCACCAGCCAGAACACATTGGAGGAATTCAATTATTAAATGATACACTCACAAAAAAAACACGGGCTACAACAAAGCGAGAACTGAATATCAGAATTCTAACTCCCCTCGATGACCAAATAAAAGCTACATCTCCTGAGTTGAAGGAACAACTGAATATCGACTTTAGATACATTGAGGAATCATTGCAGACCAAGATGACAATATTAGTAGTTGACAGAGTATTTTCTTTAGCGGTAGAACTCAAAGATGATGAGAGAAATTCTACCTACGAGGCAACGTACTCAAGAAGCAAATCAACTGTGTTATCATATGTGGCGATATTCGAGAGTCTTTGGAAACAGGTAGAATTGAATGAAAAGGTGAACAAACTTTATGAACAGCTAAAAATCGAGGACAAATTGCACAGAGACTTTATCAATGTGGCAGCTCATGAGTTAAGGGCGCCTATACAACCAATACTTGGATTGACTGAAGTAATTCGCTCCAGGAAGGGGAAATTAAACGCCAATGAACAAGAGGAACTACTAGCCGTTATCATTAGGAACGCAAAAAGACTAAAGACACTTACCGAGAACATTTTGGACATTAACAGAATAGAAAGTCGATCACTAAGCCTGAATAAGGAAACACTCGATATAGATGATGTAATCCTCGATGCAATACAAGATATTGAAAATCAGATTGATAATAAACAGGACCTCAGAATTTTATACGATTCTAATAGAAAAGGAGGAGAGGAGCAAGAAGGTCGCACTTTTATAGAAGCAGACAGAAATAGGATAACCCAAGTTATTTCGAATCTGTTGAGTAATGCTATTAATTTCACAAAGACAGGTACTATCCATGTCTATAAGGAATCGGAAAAAAATGGTTCTATGAGAGTTATTGTAAAGGACACTGGTAGTGGTATAGATCCTGAAATTCTGCCCAGATTGTTTACAAAATTTACTACCAAGTCAAACAAAGGTACCGGATTAGGGCTGTTCATTTCCAAGAATATCGTGGAAGCACATGGTGGAAAAATATGGGGCGAAAATAATCCGAAGGGAAAAGGAGCTGTCTTTGTTTTTAGCTTACCACGAGTTAACAATAGCTAGGTGGCAGCAGAATGTCTTTCTGCTCACGTGCGCAAGGCTGACAGGCATCATCGATCAATCAGGAACAGGCAATCTGACGGTGATCTCCAAGTGACATAGAAGTCATTTAATGAGACTCGTACGCATGATTTGTACACTTGTACGCATGATTTGTAGACTAAATTTGTCCTGCATGCTATTCGGCCAGACTCTATTTGGAATAGCTACTTCCAGAATCGATCTAACTATCTCGATGCTAGTTCTGTATTTCATCTTGTCTATCTGACATGAAATTACAATCAAGTATTTATGAAAAACTTAACATACTGAAGGTTATGTCGATTTCTGATAATATGTCGTTGTTTATCAATCGTAACTATTTCTCAGCACAAGACTCTATGTTGGAATATTTTTTCCAGTGTCCCGGTCGGTTGGTCTGGTCCTGGAACGTTTTCTGT
>WJXE01000136.1 GCA_009665115.1 Nitrosopumilales archaeon | reverse complement strand
GTGTAAACCTTTTGTTTCTTATCACGTAGACATAAAGAAAGAAAAAATGCATATTGTAATGTCGGGATTCTCTTTGTGACCGACGGATAGGCTAGCTGTTCGGCGCACTTAACTTTGCCGTTCAGCAGTATCTAAACAGCATCTTGCCCCTGGATATAAGTCTCTAAAATTTAGGAAATAGATCAAAATTAAAATTTAGAAAGTACAGTTAGTTCGTTTTATGAAATATCCTAGCCACTCTCTTTAAATGCATGAATCGTACAATCACTCAGGATCGATTTAGCGTTTGACAGTTGCGACGCCAGATGCTAGTAATAATGCCAGGATTGAGGTACTGCGTAATACCGAAAATATAGTTAACGCATATTTACGAATTTTTCGTAATTCAAAGAGCAAGTGGGATTATTATGGAGATGTCAAGTCGGTAATTTTGCCGATTGACACGATAGAGAAAGCATTGATTGATACCAAAGCTAGAGGTATAAAATTAAGGTTCATTACTGAAATCACGAAAGACAACTTCCATCATTGCAAGGAGGTAATAATGAAAATTGGTGAGGTTCGCCACCTCGACGGAGTTAAAGGAAACTTCGGTGTTAGTGACACGGAGTATATTGCTACTTCAACCATGATGGAGTCGCAGATTGAATCAGCAGCACAAGCAACACATGCAACTACAACAGCATTGCCCTCACATGCCGTATACAGCAATGTCAAAGAAGATATACAGCAGCATCAATATCTGTTTAATACCCTTTGGAATAAAGGAACACCAGCGGAACAGAAGATTAGAGAGATAGAAGAAGGAACAGCCCACTATGAAACCAAGATATTAGATAATCCAGAAGAGATCGTCAGAGAAATTGGTCGTCTTACGGCCAGTTCAAATGAGTTATCTAATTGTCTTACACCTGGAGGGATGCAGTATAGCTATAATCATTTTTTTGAGATAAAGAAGAAACTGCTGGATAAGCAAAAGAAAGGAGGGCACAAGGGTATAAGATACATAAGTAATATTAACAAAGATAATGCGAAATTAGCCAGAATATTTCTAGACGCAGGTATCGAGATAAGACATATCAAAAATCTGCCACCGATGAGCTTTGGTGTTTCAGATAAAGAAATTGCCGCCACAATAGAAAAGATGGAAGGCGGTAAGATGGTTCAAAGTCTTCTACTTAGTAACGAAGCTCCGTATGTAAGTCATTTTTATTCTATATTTGAAGAGTTATGGAACAACGGAATTGATGCTAGTGATAGGTTAAGTGACATTAATGAAGGTGCTGACTTGGCAGACATTGAGGTTATACAAAGTTCTTCCAGAGCAAGGGTCCTGTATCTAGACCTAGTAAGGTCTGCTACAGAGGAATTGCTTCTGGTATTTGCCACCACTGGTGCTTTTACTCGTCAAAAGAAAATGGGAGTAATAGAATTATGTATAGAAGCCGCGAAAGACCGGAATGTAAAAGTTAGAATACTAATGCCTGCGCACGAATCAAGTGAACAGACGGTAGAAAACCTGAGACAAAATTATCCTGAGCAAATCAATATTAGGTATATTGAACAAACTTCTGGGACTAAAGCTACAATCCTGTTAGTTGACAGAAGGTTTTATTTGGCAATGGAATTAAGGGATGACTCGAAAGGAACTTTCGATGAAGCAATAGGTTTATCCACATATTCAAATAGTCGGTCAGGTGTCTTGTCTTACGTCTCTATCTTTGAGAATCTTTGGATTCAGACTGAACTATATGCGCAGGTTAAGCAAGCAAATGAGCAACTTGCTTCAGCAAACGAGCGGCTAAAGATTCATGATAAAATGCAACAAGAATTTATCAATGTAGCCGCTCATGAGTTACGCACTCCTGTTCAACCCATACTAAGCATCGTGGGGGTCCTTCGTTCAACAAAAGGAAACATCGATAAAGGCAAGTTGGACAATTCAATAGATCTTATTGATAGAAATGCAAAAAGGTTGAAGAGACTTACAGAGGATCTTTTAGATGCTACAAAAATTGAGAGCCAGTCTCTAAAGCTGAATAAAGAGGTACTAAATTTAGGTGAGCTAATCTCGAGTGCCATTCAAGATATTAAGAATCAAATTGAGGATAGGAGTGTACAAGTCTGGTACGAACCAAAAAGGGAGGATATCATTTTTCTAGAGGCAGACCGACATAGAGTTGTTCAGGTTGTTACTAACCTACTAAGTAACGCTGTTAAATTCACGAAGGGACACGGTAGAACTGTATCTATCAGTACCGAAAAGAAAAAAGGAAATGACGATGATAACCTGGAGGTTGCTCTTGTGTGTGTAAAGGATAACGGTAGTGGAATAGACTGTGACATATTTCCAAGATTATTTGAAAAATTTGCAACGAAATCATTTCAAGGAACAGGATTGGGGTTGTTTATCTGCAAAGGTATTGTTAATGCTCATCATGGCAAAATATGGGCTGAAAATAATGCAGATGCTGAAGGTAAAGGAGCTACATTTTACTTTACTCTACCAATCGTCAAAGGCAGCCTGACAGCGATAACTAAAAAATAATAACAAAATGAGCTGAAAGATATTAAATCGTGTCCCTTAAACACAAACGAGGTCAAAACACCCTAAAGTAGTCATGACACATCTGAAGTGTTCCTTTAGATTTTAAGACGCTGCTATCTATCTCTGATCTGGCTAGTCCGATGAGCTACCTTCACCGTAGATTAATCTCATCTCATCGAAGGTTAACTTTTCCCCACTTGACATCTTCTTTAGAGCAGCTTCCTTCATTATATCCCATCTTTCTTGGTTTTCCCTATTTCTCCTTGACCTTTCCTGTAAGCTCTCGCGTCTCTCCTCATTGTCACGCGGTTGACGTCGTTGATATTGTTGTCTTCTCTGACGATTTTCGGCAGCCTGTTGTCGCGATTTTCTGAACTGAATTGCATTGAGCTGAGTCTCTACCATTTCCAGTTTTGCTTTGGCCTCCCTTACTGCACGAATTATTGTCCTCCTATCCTGATAAAGACTCTCACGCAAATTCAAAAGTGTATCAAGGTTAGCTTTTAGATTACCAATTTTATTACCAAAATCAGATCGTTGGTCGAAAATTTTATTCATTTTCGTTCTTAAGCTTTCATATTGTGATGACATGTTCCTATAATCATCTTCTTTTTTGTGAAGTGCTTTGAGAGAATGCAGCTTGGTTGCGATTTCTTTTGATCTGGCAACTAATTTGCGTTCCTCATCTTTCGACAACTTCTTAGTCTGGATGTCGCGTTCGATCTGCTCCAGGTTTTTCGCCAATTTTGACATGTCATATCTATCTCTGCGTGATTTCACTGCTGCTGCAGATCCACTTTTGTCGTCCATCGACTTCATTCGATTTCTGGTTGCAATGAGAGTAGTTTTCATTTCAGTATACCGAGTTAATTCCGTGTCCTTTTGTTCATTTGTTTGCTTCAGTTTAACCCGGAACTCCTCTAGCTGGACTCTTTCATCGTCTATCTGCTTTTTAGCGGATTCGATGCTATTGTTCAGCTCCTGAATTCGTTCCTCCCCCTTTTTCTGTTCTTCTAACAGAGTCTTTTTGAAGTCGATGAGTGTCGTAAGATTCGAATCTGCTCCAGAATGATGATCGCGCTCAAGATTCTTTCTTGGAGTTCTAGTGGCAGTCGTCGTAGCCGCAGCCGCAGCCGCTGCTGTTGCTGCGGTAGCCGGTGTGCCCCCATTGTCGGTACTATATTGGTCCAGTCCCACGTCGATTGTAGTTTCTTGTATTACCGAGGATATATTTTTTCTCATTTGGAATAATGGCTTTTAGCCTGACGCCTTGCCCAAAGATGCATCCTATATACATGTTTATATGACATGAGATTCTAGTACTCGTAGGAGATCACTAGATGGAGGACTTCGAGAAGGATTTTCCTGATTTCGACTGGAAAAATATTCCTGCTTATAAGCATCCTGGTGGTAAGGATTGCCCATGTCCCAAACACGAGTATATTCGAGAGCAGATCAATATTACCAAGACTGTAAGCAATAACAATCGAGAGGTGAGCCCAGAAACCAGGCAGAAGGCGCAAGTTACCCTCAAGCTGTGTCCTGATCATTACAATGTATATTTTCACGAAGTTATTCCTGCGATGCCGTTTAAGTATAGAGTAATGACAAAAATCGCACTCAAGATCGGCGCAGTGGTCATTCAAAAAATTCCGTATATGCAATCTGACCAATGTTTCTACTGCAAATTCGGGTCCGGCGGTTTTGATAGAAAAACTGAATTGCCGCCAATTTAGTTTTTTTTCTGTTGCAGTTCTTTTCCTTCTTTTTTCTACTTCTTCGTATTGAGGCCTTTCGCCATATTTTGGAGCATCGCGGATTGGTTTGAAGCAAAACCTAGCGAAAGTATATTGCGTAAGAGTATATACAAATACGGAAAATTGCGTCCAAGTACTGATGTGTAGCCGTCATGGAATCCTTTCTCTATTGTCTCGTACTGGGATTGCTCAAAGTCTATGACACTTGCCAGAAATGACGCTATGTCCATACTCTGCGCGAATACCGAATTCGTTTTGTGAATAAATCCTAGATCTGTTCTCACTATAGAGTTATCAGTATTTACCAGATAGTTCTGCGATTTATTATCTGTAAAAACGTAGCCGGCTTTGTGTAACTTTCCCGTTAGTGAGCCTGCTTGGAATGCCAAAGAGCATATTATATTTTTTTTGTGCTCCTCGTCTGCAAACGCTTTATACAGGTTACCCCCCCCTACATATTCTTCGACGATGGTATCGGCTGTTATCGAAATGAGAAAGGGAGTAGGAATTCCTAGTCTTTTCAAATTATTCCTCATATCATTGCCTTCATTTCCCAATGCCAGCTTTCCTGCAGGTGGAGGAACGGAAGGATGTGCCATCAGAACGGACATTATGCTATAAGTGGCAGCCAAAAGGTATTCGTGAAAATCTTTTGTTAATTTATTTTTCTTTATAACTACCATCCGTCCGTCCAACTGTTGAACTGATACATCTCTCTGCCAGTTTACGAAATACAACTTTCATACTCTAATTGTTAAGTAAATAAATTGTTGTCCTGTCAAGGCGTGTGTAAACACATGGTTTATGCACTAAGAAATATTAAAACATTATTTGCGTCCCCAGAAAAGGTATGGCTATGACTTTATGGAGGCGTTATGTTTGATTTGGGTCAGCATGACGGGTTTCCATATGCTCTCTAATATGTTCTATGTATTCATTGCAATCTAAGCAATAGTCCCGACCATCCTTTTTTATTAACCTAGCCATGCCTAAACCGATATAAGGATATGAAAAACGTTGATATTAATCCTTATTTGTTATTCTTATTGGTAC
>WJXE01000135.1 GCA_009665115.1 Nitrosopumilales archaeon | reverse complement strand
CTCCAAAATTAGTCCTGTGTTCAGACGGTCTTCGGGTATGTACGCCAAACCCCATTCCCTGATTTCCCTGGGAGACAGATTTGTGGTAGCTCTCCCATCCATAATAATTTGCCCCCCTTGTATCTTTCTTAGACCCGCTATAACTTCAGCAAGCTCGCTTTGACCGTTGCCATCAACACCAGCTATCCCTAAGATCTCGCCTTTACGCAAATCTAAAGAAAGCTCCTTAAGAAATAGTATTTTGGAATTATTGAAGGCACTAACATTTTTTATCTCAAGTACCGCTTGACTTTTTTTTGCTTGTGCCGAAACTACTTCTGATTCTGTTGCTCCTCCTCCCCGTTGTCCACTGATTTGTTGAACAACGGATCGTCCCACCATCATTCGTGCTAAGTCTGATTCGTTGGTATCAGAAGTTTTGACAGTTCCCATTAGTATGCCGTTTTTTAGGACTGTGACCCTGCTACTTACCGCCATGACCTCACGCAATTTATGAGTTATAAAAATTATGGATAACCCTTGATCTACCATTGACTGGAGCGCAGCAAATAGTGATTCTTCTTCTTGTGGAGTAAGCATTGAAGTTGGTTCGTCAAGAATTAGTATGTCAATGTCCCTATAAAGGGCCTTTATTATCTCTACACGCTGCTGTTCACCTACGGAAAGGTTACCCACGATAGCACTGGGATCTACCCTGAGACCGTATTTTTTTGATAATTCCACAATCTTCTTTTCTGCGTTAGATGTATCTAAGAAAATTCTTTTGCTAGATTTTAATCCGACAATTATATTCTCCGTAACCGTGTGAGGAGGGGTCAACAAGAAATGTTGATGAACCATAGCAATGCCATGGTCCATTGCGTCCAATGGTGACTTTATGTTAGCACGTTCTCCCCTAACATATATCTCCCCAGTCTCCGGCCGATATAATCCATACAGTATGCTCATCAATGTTGTTTTACCAGCTCCATTTTCGCCAAGCAAAGCATGTATCTCTCCTCTAGTCAGATCAAAATCGACATTTTGATTTGCTATCAAATTACCGAACCTGCAGGTTATTGATTTCATTTGGACGAGTGGTTCCCCGTCTTTGATATCATACCTCTGTCTTCCTAGTTTAAGAGCGTCAGTGTTAGTGGTCACATCAGCAGAGCCTTTTTCTTGTCTGTTTTTGAAAATGCCATGTTATTACTAGACTAGAAAGCCCCAAAAAATTCACTGAAGTTTTTTTTAACATGTTCATTTTTAGCCAAACCACCGGCGTCAAAAAAATTAAGCGGTAGGAGTGGTTCTCTCCGGTACTTGAATCTTGCCAGAAATTACGTCTTGGGTTAACTGGGCTAGCTTAGCCTTTACATTTGCAGGTACTTTAGTGTCTAGACTGTGGAACGGCGCTAAATACACAATGCCATCTCCTGGACCTCCTTTACCTGTTTCAATTCCAGGTTTAGTCAGTTTGCCAACAAAGGTACCGTCTTTAACGCTTTTATACGCCTGGTCGTATGCCTTACCCATATCTATGACGAAAGAGGTAAGGACTGTGTTTGGTGCCAATTTGTTCTGATCAGCGACCGCTCCAAATGCATATACACCTTTCCCTGCAGCCGCCTCAATAACACCATGACCAGATGTATCTGCTACGTGAAGCAAAAAGTCGGCCCCAGAATTAATTTGTGCTAATGCAGCTTCTTTTCCTTTAGCAGGATTATTAAAGTCATGCAAGTAAGTACTAAGTACCTTAATGTTCGGGTTGATCAACCTTGCGCCTTGCTTATATCCTTCGGCAATATTGATAATGTTTGGATATGTTTCTCCACCCACAAAACCAATTGCCCCCGTTTTTGACATCATGGCCGCAAGTGCTCCTAGCAGAAACGACCCCTGCTGCTGCATGGGGTAGATTGAAGCTACATTTGATGCGTTAACAAGGCCAGTCATGACCACAAATTTAATATCTGGATACGTCGGTGCCACCTTCACAACAGGATCACCCCATTGAAATCCTTGGGCAATTATCAGGTTAGCGCCTGCGTCGGCATAACCCGTTATCGTAGCCGCTATATCTGGAATTGCAATACTATCTGCTGACGTAAGGGCAACACCGTATTTACTTTTCATTGCTTGTGTGGCATTGAATCCGACGGCTCCCCACCCTCCGTCATTAAACTTCGCATCGGTTACAAAAACTACTTTAAATGGGGTTGCTGGCTGTGCATATGAGTGATAAGGTTGAATGGGATGACCAACTCCAGCTGCTACTACCAAGACCACTGCTACTGCCGCCACGATTCCTAGGCATGTAATAGCTTTCTCCTTTCCTATGATGGTCATAGCGTCTTATATTGCGTTCTTGATATTATAGTTTTGTAGAAATATGCTTGCCAGATAGAATATATCATAAAAAACATAACTAAAGATATATGCGGTTTTTCAAATATTCCCATACTTAAGGTTAAATATGCTTTAATGCATTTGATAATTGCCGAATGAGGTGTGCATTCAATACATATGTCATTCCCGAGTCTCTTTGATGTCTTAATTAAAGAGAATTACTACAAAGACTCTCTTCAGCTCCTAAAAATATCTGATGATATAAAACAAAATGATGGAATACTAGACGCAGCTATAGTAATGGGAACTAAGACAAACAAAGAAATTCTTAACAGATTGGGTTTCAATCTTCCTAAAGTTAACCAAGCTAAGGATACTGATGTAATTATAGCTATTATAGCACGTGACAAAAAATCTTTAGATTTAATTTTATCGAAAGCGGAGGCATTGCTGGAAGGCAAGCAGCATGGTGACAAGGAGAGCGCCGGAGGGAGTATCGGTACTATCAATACTACTGCTGGCCTGGCTGACAGATTCCAAGATTTAGATTCAGCCGTAGCATTTATGCCTGATGCAAACCTGGCGCTGATCTCTATCCCTGGTGAATATGTGAAGGATATCTGCTTCAAATTGATTGATGCTGGAATACACCAGCAGCTATTCAGTGATCATGTCCCGATAGAAGATGAATTGGAAATAAAGAAATATGCTAGAGAGAATGGTATCTTGATTCTAGGCCCGGGAGCTGGCACGTCTATAATTAACGGCAAGGGGATAGGATTTTCTAACGCGGTCAAAATCGGCCCAGTTGGTATAGTTGCTGCGGCAGGAACCGGATTACAGGAGGTTTGTATTCTACTAGATCATTGCGAGGTTGGCATTAAGCATGCTCTTGGAGTAGGTGGAAACGACCCCAAGGCTGAGATAGGAGGTATCATGATGTTAGAATCCATAAGAATACTGGATAAATGCGACGACGACGAAATCAAAGTAATAGGTATAATCTCAAAGCCTCCCTCAGCTTCGGTCGAGAAGAAAATCGTAGATTACGTTGTAGATTCTGGCACAAGAAAAAAGTACGTAATTTGCTTTATTGGAGGGTCAGGGTCCGCAGAAATAGTAAGCCCAACTCAAAACGGAAGAGTCATTCAGGCTAATACTTTAGCATCTTCTGCTCTGGCTATCGCAAAACAGATAGGAGATAAACAATTCAAGACAGCATTAAAGGAACTCATCATCCCGCCAAAAATTTTGCATGGTATAGTCCAAAAAGAGTGGGAGAAACTGCAGAAGGATCAGAAATACATCAGAGCTCTTTACACAGGCGGTACCTTTGCATATGAAACCCAGGTTGTATTGACGGGAATCATAGGTGGTCGTGGTGATGTCTACTCAAACGCACCCATTGCAGGCGCAATGCTGTTGCCTGACCCATTTAAGAGTCTCGATCACTCGATTGTGGATCTCGGTGAAGAGGAATTTACCAAGGGACGGGCACATCCCATGATTGACCCAACCATAAGAAAAATAAGACTAATCGAAGAGGCAGCAGATCCCGGTGTAGCAGTACTACTCCTTGATTATGTATTAGGTTTCGGCTCTCATCCGGATCCAATTGGAGCAATTCTCAGCCAGGTGAGTGAAGCCAAAAAAATAGCTGAAAAGGGCGGCAGGTATCTAGCTATCGTAACCCACGTGTGTGGAACAGCTCAAGATCCACAAGGATACGAACAAAGTATTCAAAGATTGAAAGACACGGGTGCATTAATCATGCCCACTAATGCTCTAGCGGCTATTGCATCCGCAACCGTAGCTCTGAGAGGGAATATAGACCTGGATAAAGTCTATTCAAAGTATTTGACAGGAGATGGAAGTGGGGCAAGAAGAGGGGGACAGGTGAATTCATTATAACTAAAGAGGCAAGTAAAAAAAGAAATTTGTTGGACACAGAATTAAAAGTTGTTAATTTGGGTATCGACATTTTCTACAATGCATTGAAGCTCCAGGATGTCAAGGTAGTTCAGGTTGATTGGAAACCCAGCCAGAAACTGGACAAGGAATCGGAAGAAATACTCTCAAAAATCTTGTAAGAAATAAAAAATATAATACTCACATGCATCAAAATCGAGTATCAAACCGGAATCAAAACCAGAACCAGCATTTCAGCCACAAAGAAATCGGTAAATACGTATTTAATTGCCAATGGGTGGGGAATTTACACGCTAGACGAATACTTTCAGAACGATATGGTTTGTACGGTGATGTGATCAGCGTTTTCGATACTACACTGAATGTGAAGACAAGCAATGATGATCTTTTGGTTGTTACTACTAGTAAAGTCCGTTCCCCAATAAACATGAATGTCCTGCCCATCTTCAAAGAAAAAGAACGAGGAGGTGGAATACAAGGGTTTAGAGGCATTATAGATTTTGGGACTGAAGTAAAAATCCAAAAGAATGAGATGTCAATTGGGAATGTAATTTTTCGGCTAGGTAAATGTAGAGTTTTCCAAAGTACTTTAGATAGGCTTCCGACTGCAAACCATCTATCAGAATTTATGAACAAATCTGATGAAATTTTTAAGATTCTAAAAACATACTCCAGGAAAGGGTGTCTTCTGAGCCCTGATCTTACAACTAAAGGCTTATTATCAAAATTCCTCAAGAATGTACATAGTTATCGATGTGGTTATAGCAATGCATTTACCGCTACTGCCTATGCTATGATGTCTCAAGCATTACTGGATCTATGTGGAAAAGGTCCAGGATATACTCCTTCTGGAGATGACTTCGTTGCAGGGTACTTGGGAGTCTTTAACTGGATTTCGAAATCTTTAAACTTTAACACTATGAATTTCCCGAGCGAGAAATTTGCACCTCTTACATCCTGGATGAGCTCGAAGCTGATAGATTATAGTAAGAGAAATTTATGTGATGAAGAAATCCAGGCCATGATTAACTCTATAGCTGCCGGGGATTTAAACCAGTATATATCATCTATAGTTAAGATCAGCCGTAGAGGACACACATCAGGCAT
>WJXE01000134.1 GCA_009665115.1 Nitrosopumilales archaeon | reverse complement strand
TAACATATAGTAAAAACTGATTTATTGCTAGGTTATTTCTATGATGATTGAACAAGTAATTGGAGATTCAAATTTTTAATTATACTCATATTTGGTAAATGAATCAGTAGGTACTTTAATGTCTTCAAAGCCTTCTGGGTCAATTATCTTTGCTAATACTTCTAATCCTGTTATTGTTCTAGGTCCAGGTTTACTAAAATACGCTCCGGCATTAACTGCATACACTTCATTGTTTTGAATAGCCTGCAATGATTTCCATTTATTGTTAGTTTCTAATGTCTTTGCTTCTCTTAATGTTCTATGTATATCAAAACCGCAAGGCATTAGAATTATTTTATCTGGATTTAACGTAATAATCTCATCAATATCGTGCATACGCCGTGAAGGTTGGCCGCGGGAACTTACACCATTAATACCTCCTGCAATCTCTACCATTTGAGGAATCCAATGACCAGCAGTAAAGAACGGATTAATCCACTCAATGCAAAGTATTTTTGGTTTACTATTATGTTTATTATTCGAAACATCCGCACCAATTCTTTTATGGCCGACTCTTATTCTTATGTGATCAATACGCTTTTGTAATGATACTACCAATTTACGTCCTTCTGTTACTCTACCGACTCTTTCTGCTATATCCATTATACTTGTCAAAATGTCATCTAAATCATGAGGATCAAGTACAAGGATATCCGGGTTGTAACCCAATACAGAAGTAGCACGGTTTATCTCTTTTGTAAATGGAGCACATACTTCACATACACCTTGAGCAATAATGAGATCTGGTTTTGCTTCTCTTAATTTCGCGTCATCTATTAAATATATATCTCTGCCAGATTGCATTAGTTCTATAATTTTCTGATCTATGTCCTTACTATTCATTTTACTAGCATCAAAGGAAGCGTTTATTACTCTTGGTTTTCTTTTTGCCTCGTCAGGATACTTACACTCATGCGTTACACCTACTAATTGAGAGCCTGCACCAATTTCATAAAGTATTTCGGTAGAACTAGGTAAGAATGAAACTATTCTTTCTGAAGACACGGATCTAATGTGGTAATAACAACATTGTTTTTATATATTATTGGTAACATTTCGTGCTGATCTCTATTAACTTGTTATTTTATGTTGCATATCATATCTCTGATTTGAATGGTACGCGTTCTTTCCAACTGTTGATGGGGTTCAAGAGGGGATAAAAGACAGGGTAATAACCACTTGACTTTACTGGATATCAAGAATATACAGCTCTGAATAGCCCTAAATAAGAAGCATTTGGGAAAAGAGTGCTTGCTAAAAACAGAAATAACATATTCAATATCACCAGCGCTATCCTCGAATTGGCCTAGGATACAACAGAAAATAATGTTTGTGGCACAATAACGTTATTTTTGCAGTCACCAATCTCTATCTAACATCAAGCATTTTTGACGAAAGTTCAATAAACGTTGGTCATCTTGTACTCCTCTGATTTATTGGTGGAGTCAAAGGCGGTGAAATCGATGCGTTGTTAGTAGGAATATTGACAGAGTTCGAACCTTTATTCGGGTTATTCGAAGGCACAGTTGCAGCTGTGGATGGTGACTTCATGATCTGAGTCGGCGGTGGAGCAATGAAGGTGGAAGCTGGCTTATCGACTACATTTACGAAGGCAGTGCCCATCTGTCCCAAGTTATCCGTAACATTTAGTTGAAATCGCAGGAGTGTATCTGCAGTAACGTTGGGAGCAATAAACTCCCATACCGGTGTGTTCACTCCGCTTAAAGTACTCGGAACGCTTGTGGGAATCTGCATCCAGGAATATGATAGAATTATTCCGTTAGGCGCTCTGCTGTTTGACCCATTCAGAATTACGGCCGATCCCGCAGTAACAACTTGACCGGGCCCAGCGTTAGCAATGGGTGGAAGTTGTAAAGATTGATGGTTATTGTTAAAGCTCGAAGTTGTGGATAGTGCTGATGAGGGGTTCTTTAATGAAGACGATGGTGACGCAAAGACGAACGGCGTAGAGCCGTTGCTGTGTTGTTCCTGCCTTATTGTGGTATTGTTGACTGCTGCCAACATAATTTTAACACCTAAAGTTTTTGTTAACTGAGCATGAGCTGGATTGCCATAAGTCGCAAACAAAAGGATGATACAAAATGAGAGCAACGTTAATAATTCAAGCTTCAATTATGAAAACGCTTGGGAGATTTGACTATAAAAAATATGTGTTTGAATGATTTTGGTCTGGTGTAAATTATTTGCACGTCGACTAGTTAAACATAGTTTTGTATTCAAATATTTTTCGAAGACTTGAGACCAAAGTCGTAAGATAAAAAAAGCGTTTCCCGACTTTTAAACAAAAACAAGAAATTATTTAGAATTGCTTAGAATGTGGACCCGACCCATACCAATCAATAGAACAGCTGACGTACTACAACAGCCGCAATTTGTCGAGATATTTCATCCCAAAACCAAAGGCGGATCTGTAATCAAAAGATTAAGGAAGCACTCTTTGGAATTGGTCTCAGAAGAATATACAGAACATAGACCATTTTATGATCGCTTTACTAGTTTACGTCTAGATTATCTTCAAAAAGCGTTGTAAGTATAGACCTTAACTCAACCTCGTTTCTCATGTTAACGTTCCTCAAAGGCGGCTTTGGGTCTAATATCAATACAGTGGTAAAGAGCCTGCTTGATGACTGTGTGGAGTCGCAGTAGACTACTCTCAATGATAATATTCCCTCTTAAGGTTGATCCCAGGTTTTGTTCCGGGGTTGGCTGGCCAGCCTGACTTATGAACACAGCAGCCAGTAACATGAGACAATACGGCTAGGATATGATAAATACGTATGCGGAAGTGAAGCCAAACAATTTATCTCATAGTTTATCCAAAGGCACTCACCGTGCCTCACTATTTTGCTACAACAGCCTAGTAGTACTATTTTGACTAATCTTTATTATCATTTATGCTAACCTCCGTGTTTATATTTTGTCGTTGAATTGAAGAACGAATGAAAACGAAGTTACGATATGTCATCTTAGCTCTTTTGATTTTAATCCCCTCTATAATTAATCTGTTAACGCCTCTTTACAATAGAAGGTTACCCGAATTTTTTGGAATGCCTTTCTTTTACTGGTTTCAAACGGTATGGCTTGCACTTTGCTCTGGGTTCTACCTGGGATTTGCACGCTTGATGAATGGAGGAAAAAACAAGGAGGAAGAGACAGTAAATAGATGACCACTATTGGACTTGCTACTATAATTCCGTTTCTCGGCCTCTTTGCATTGTTTATAGTTCTTGGATTTTATGGAAAATATTGGCGCAGAGGAAATCTAAACGATATACATGAATGGTCTTTGGCTGGAAGAAAGCTTGGTACCACACTTGTCTTTTTCTTACTTGGTGCAGACATCTATACTGCTTATACCTTCGTTGCAATTCCATCAGGAGTATTTGCAAAAGGCTCGCTTTATTTTTTTGCAATTCCCTATGTTGCCTTAGCATTTGGAGTGGCGCTTGTTACTATGCCCAGGCTTTTGGCTTTGTCGAAAGAAAAAGGTTACATTACTGCTTCTGATTTTATAAAAGACAAATTTGGTAGCAAAACCCTGGCTGTTCTAGTTGCAATAACAGGAATTGTATCACTACTACCATACATCGCCTTACAGATAGTAGGAATGCAATCAGTTCTTATTGTAATGCTTTCAGGTATAACTAATTCTCATACGGTTCAGGAAATCTCACTCTTAGTTGCATTTGTGATATTAGCTGCCTTCACATATACTAGCGGACTAAGGGGAGCAACTCTTACTGCAATCTTAAAAGACATACTGATCTGGATAACTGTTGTTGCTGTTATAATTGTAGTTCCTCTGAGTATTGGCGGTTTTGGTACTGCCTTCAGGGATGTAAAGCCAAGTTACGTGACCGTACCCAACTCACTTGTTACTGGATATGCAACTCTGGTATTGGGGAGCGCGCTTGCACTGTATCTTTATCCTCACGCAATAAACGGTGTTTTGAGCTCAGAAAGTGTACATAAACTTAGAAGGAGTACTGCACTCCTACCGCTTTACGGAATAGGACTTGCTATTATGGCGCTTATGGGAATTCTTGTATATGCTGTTCCACCTGCGATGAATTTTCTTTCACATTTTCCTGAAAGCTCACGTGGTATACTTGTTGTTCCTTCATTGATTTTGTATTCAATGCCACCTTGGTTCACAGGTATAGCTCTTCTTGGCATATTCATAGGTGGTCTGGTACCAGCAGCAATTATGGCAATGTCACAGGCAAATCTGCTCACAAGAAATATAATAAAAGAGATCAGGCCAAACACGTCTGCAAGTTCTGAGATTAGAATAACAAAAATTTCATCAACTGTATTCAAGTTTGTCGCGCTAGGTTTTGTGTTTACTATTCCAGCTACTTACGCAATATCACTACAACTCTTGGGAGGAATACTTATTATACAGATTTTACCTGCAGTATTCTTTGGTCTGTATATCAAATCATTAAGAAAAGAAGCCCTCATTCCTGGATTGCTAGTCGGAATATTTTCAGGGACTTTTATGGTCGAGTATACGAACCACTTTGGAGCACTAACGTCGTCTCTATTCAATATACCAATTTTTGGTTCATTGTATATTGCTGTCGTTGCCCTTACATTTAATCTGACAATATCATTTGGCGGAAGCATCATAATGAATAGAAAAGATGGACTAGCTTTGTTTCAAACCAAAAAACAGTAGGAACACAGAATACATATTTCAGAAGAAAAAAGACCGTGCAGCGTATATTTAATGGATGGAGTTGCAAAATTAGAATTTGCCTCTCACAGCTCCAGAGGATTAATGGTGAGCTAAGGATGGCCCTCTATTAACAAGTTTATCACATCGCATTACCTGCAGCTGGTTTATTCATCATGCCACCAGTGGAAGTTGTGTTACCTGATTTCATGGGCGAATTGCCGCTCGGGTTTCCTGCCTTCGGGGTAGTATATTGTTGAGCCATTACCGAGGTAGCAGAACCTGAAGTTGCCAACATAATACCAGTAGCTACGGCGATAGCCACTGCTAGACTATTATACGTCATTTTCTCCATTATCCATACAGTGTAGACCTGTTCGTTAATCCTTTCAGGTCTAAACTATGAAGAACTTGCCGATATCCTGTCCAAGGAAGAAACAACCCACGAAAAGTGACGCTCGTATACGCATTGAATTACTACTAGTAGTGTCAATAAATTATACTATCAAGTCACATCTTGCGCTAAATTATCTTTAACTATTTAACGAAATATTATTCTGTTGATTCGAGCCCCCATAGAGTTGACGGTGTAAACAAGTAAGAATATGGGGGACTCGGTGATCTTTATGTGTCTGACGTTATTATGT
>WJXE01000133.1 GCA_009665115.1 Nitrosopumilales archaeon | reverse complement strand
TTCCTGATTAGCATATTTGAGAAAATCATTTTCAGACATTCCATACACGTTTGTCAATTCAAATAGTTTGACCCTGGCGTCAGTGAACCTACCAGCAAGAGCTAGTCTAATAACTTCTCCGACTTTGGATTTGCCTGAAAGCCCTCTTGATGCAATTACATTGGCGTGTGTTACGGACCCCATGCCAGCCGACGCCTGGAGTATGTTAATAGAGTGGCGTAAGTCTCCAGAAGTGGCATCATAGATCTGTGAGAGTGCTTTTTCTTCAAATTTAGCTCCTTCTTTTTCACAGATCGTTTTTAGGTGTCGTACGAGGTCTTCCTTCGCCAATCTTGTAAACCGAAAGACTACACACCTACTCTGCAGAGGCTCAATTATCTGGGACAGATAATTACAAATAATAATGAAGCGAGTCGTTCTCGAGCTGTCTTCAATGATTCTCCTTAGGGCAGTCTGCGCTTCAGAAGTCATCTCATCTGCTTCATCAAGTATAATTATTCTAAACGGTTTCTCGTCCCTGTTACCGGTAATTAGCTTCATGACCGCGGCGAATTCCTTGACCCTCTCCCGAACCATCTTGATCCCTCTTTCGTCAGACGCATTTAACTCGAGAGTATCCCTCCGCCATTCTTCTCCTAGCAGTTGTCGCGCGATACACAAGGCGGTTGTAGTCTTTCCCACTCCTGGAGGACCGGCAAATAACAAATGCGGCAGCTCATTTGGAATATTGGTAAGTTGACGCAGAGCGTTGACAATTTCTTTTTGGTCTATAACTTCATTTAGTGTTAACGGGCGATATTTCTCAACCCACATCAAATTTGAGAGATTTTTGTTTATTGTTGGCATGCGTGCTGGACTACCTGACTATTTTTATATCATAATAAGTTAACTAAATAACTCGCCTTCGAGTTTAGCTCGCAGCTTAACAAAAGCTGTCTTGACAAAAGATATAACGATCAATAATTATATACTCAACACAGTTAGATTGCCTAGTAATACTTCTTCAGATAATGAGGTCAAAATTATTCAAGGCGCTTATCGTATAGAATATTTGATGGAAGAAGTTAGGGTATCATACAAACGAGATGTAAATGTGTCTGTAGGCGGCCTCACAATCGACGCAAAGGAAGGTGATCTATCATCCCTTCCTCGATGGGTAGCAAAAATTTTGTTGGACCAAGACACTGTTGAAATTCCAGATAATCACGTCTCTACATATATTTCCAGAGCTTTGAATCGCGAAAGAATAGCAAAGCCTCATGATCTGTCCGGAATAGATACCGATTTTTATATTAGAGTTAATGATTATTTAGAGGGTTTGAAGGAAAGAGAAAGGGAAAATCTGATAGTTTCAATGAACTCGTTCATAGCTTCTCGTCTCGAAAAAATTGTCAAGCTCGCAGCCGCGTCTCCTCTTTCACCAGAACTAAAAGAAAAACTCTCAGCTGAAGAAAATGAACTCTATATTCTTGTTCACAATTCTTCTTCAACATTCAAACAGAGAGTGTTAAAGAAATTTGTCTGAGCAACAAACCTTAGCGGCATTATCCAACAATTTAGAAAAGTTTTTACGATCATTTAAAGATAAAGATGGGACCTACAAGTATTTTGATAGTATTAACCATATGATGGCCTCGAACTCTGTTTCACTTGTAGTTGATTATATTGATTTCGATACATTTAGGCCAGATCTTGCCAAGCATATCACACATAATCCAGACGAAATGTTAGAGGCATTTAATGCCGCGGTGTTATCAATTCTAACCGAAATCCACCCAGATTACGCATTGGAAATACGAGATAAAATCAAAGTTAGAATAGGAAATTATACCGTACAGAAGGGCTTGCGAGATATAAATGCCGAGGTAATAGACAAATTAATTGGAGTTTCGGGTATGGTCGTGAGGTCATCCGAGGTTAAACCACTTGCCAAGAAGATCGGCTATCGCTGCCTCAACTGTAACACCATTACCGAAGCGCAATTGAAAGGACTACAACTGAGACAACCTTTGAAGTGCATAAACTGTTCAGAGAAAGAGCTTGAGATGGATCCGGAAAATAGCATTTTTAGTGACTTTCAAATGGTAAGACTTCAGGAATTACCTGAGGATCTACCAGCTGGTCAGCTCCCACACTATGTGGAAGTCACAGTGATGGGTGACCTTGTTGATCAATGTCGACCGGGAGACAGAATTATGTTAACAGGTATTATCAGAATAGAGCAAGACCAAATCTCCCCGCAAGTAAAGACTAGCCTATTCCGGTTACGAATGGAAGGAAATAACATTGAATACCTTGGCGGACGGGCCGGTAGCAAGGAGATGCGAACTGTCGAAAGAATAGCAATTAGCACAGAAGATGAAAAACAGATCTTGGCTATAGCAAGCAAACCGGATGCATATGACAAACTTATAGCTTCTTTTGCTCCCCACGTCTACGGTCACGAAGTAATCAAAGAAGCAATTTTATTATTAATAGTAGGATCAGTAACAAAAAAACTAGAAGACGGATCAACCCGCAGGGGAGATCTCAATATCTTTTTGGTCGGCGATCCTGGCACTGCAAAATCGGAAATGTTAAAGTTCGCCGCTAAAATTGCACCGAGGGGTCTTTATACCTCTGGACGAGGTACGACAGCAGCAGGTCTGACTGCTGCCGTAATTCGAGACAAGTCTGGGATAATGATGCTCGAAGCTGGGGCTGTGGTGTTAGGAGACCAGGGTTTGGTTTGCATTGATGAGTTTGATAAGATAAAGCCTGAAGACCGCTCAGCATTGCATGAAGTTATGGAACAACAGACCTGCTCTGTAGCAAAAGGAGGTATTGTTGCCACATTAAATGCACGAACTTCCATCTTGTCGGCAGCGAACCCGCTCTATGGGAAGTATGATCCATTCAAGAATATAACAGAGAATGTTAATTTGCCCATTCCGCTTTTGACTCGATTTGACATCATTTATGTGGTTAGAGACACGCCAGAGAAAGAGAAGGATAGCCGTGTAGCGAGTCACATTTTGGAGCTTCATCGTGATTCAGGACGTGCAGCGCATCCTGCGATCGATATAGATCTGTTCAGTAAATATCTTGCATTTTCGAAACAGATCGAACCACGGCTAACGATTGAAGCAATCGATATTATTAAAAATTATTACATGAAAATGAGAAATGTCGACTCCGAAGGTATGATCACCGTTACACCCAGACAGCTTGAAGGTCTGATTAGACTATCTACGGCAAGGGCGAGATTGTTGCTAAAAGACAAAGTGGAGACCGATGATGCGGAACGTGCAATCTACCTTGTGCAAAGAATGTTAGAAACTGCGGGGGTTGATGTTAACACGGGAAGGGTAGATCTAGGTGTACTGCATGGCAAGCCTCACAGCGAGATCTCCAAGTTGAAGGTATTTATGGAAGTTTTTAATGCACTTTCTGGACAAGATAAAAATGATGTAGAAGAAAAGAATTTCATTAATGAGCTTGCAAAGACAGGGAAATTCACTGAGGAGGAGGCAAGAACTTTTATCAAAAAGGCTATGCAAAACGGACAGATATACGAAAGGAAATCGGGCTCTTACGCCAAAGCATAAAAAAAGTATTTGCAAAGTATGAGGGACATAATAAAATTTACTCTGTCAGATTGAGACTATCTTGAATGGTCCTTTCATTCTCACTCAAGCTGACATATAGATGATAAATATCTCCAGTATTACTACTAGAATAATTCCAAATAAGTGGGCTTAGTGGTAATTGTCTAAAAGTAGACTTTTGTTTGTCTTCCAGTACCTCATACACTAATTGGCCGATTATGATTTGATCGGGCTTTGCGAGTGTAGTCATCTTGGTTGCGATGCTCATCGTATAACCTAATATATCGAGCTGGGGCCTTTTCGATACAATTTTTCCATCTATCGTGCGAGTCTCCCATCCGTATTGTACTACCGCATTCTCACCAACATCAATTCCAATTCTTACATTCAGCTCAGGATAATCATATTGATTTAATATTGGATTTAGACCCTCCCGAACTACTTTGATCATAGAGCAAGCGCAATTTACCGCGTTAATGGACGGCAGGTAGAAGTCACTAGAGTCAACCACAAAAAAAGCTAGGATTGCATCCCCAATGTATTTTAGTACATATCCGCCGTATGCTGCTATCATTAAGGACATTTCCTGACTAAAAGCCTGGATTATCGTCGCAAGCCTATCGACAGGAAGCGTCATTAGCAGTCTAGTTGATTCCACTAAATCTACGTGCAAAATCACTAGAGTAACCTTGGACTTCGCATAGATTTCCAGAATGTTTTGGGTCTCTTCCATTGAGATATTAAAGTCAGATCCTACTTTCAGAGCCCCCCACATTCTGGATTGTGCTAGTTTAATAGCTTTATTGATGTTAACCACTTCATCAAGATAAAACTTGCTTAACAGTGGAACGTCAGAGACATTTTTGGCGGTCATTTTTCTTCTTTCCTCTTCGCTGTTCTCCTTTTGAATGATTCGCATGACCTCCTCTTGGGTTATATCCAACTCAAGAGCAATTATATCTGGCATTATTCCGGAATTATACAAATTAAGTATAGTCTGCCTCTGCTCTGTAGTTATATTATTTCACCTCGTTATCATAACAATCAAAATTGCGAATTATAAGTATAGCTTTGATTAGGAAAACACAATGATTTTATCTATATTGGCTGTATATCATTATCGAAAGCAATTACAAATAATCCTGCATATGCATATGTACTGTCTACCAATTTGTGACCCCAGATTTACAGCAACATATTCGAGTGTATTACGATTGTGGGTTTAGCAATTCTGGCTTTGAAGATTGCAGCTGAACAACAGTACGTGAGTTACTTATTAATGAAATTTGCTATTAACCACGAATGCCTGCAGAATAACAATATCCAAGAGGCATTTGCTTTGCCGCTTTCTCGTCTGTAGGGACATTATTGTAGCTTGATAACCTCATCCCAGGTTCCATTCGCTGAAAGCATATAGTATTTGCTTGTGTTTCCAGATTCAAATTGTATGATATCTCCAGCTGATATTTGGATTTGAAATAATTTGTTTAGGTACTGAAGAAAGCTAGGCCCTGCCACTATGCTTTTGGCTTCCATTTCAAGTGGCTTGTTGTGATATTTTTGCAGCGCATCGACTAATCCCAAAGTACTAATTTCTTCCACCAGGTCTGCCAAGTCCATAAACATCGAATTTCGCCTGTAGACTCTAAGTATTGCCAATAATAGTTACATCCATTCCATGAGTATATATAATGTGATCCTGAGAGGTGCCTTCCCAGCTAAGTATTGATGAAAAATCCCTGACCGAGCTAACTTGGTTTTCAGTCCTATATTAAGAGCCTGGGTTCTATCATTACTCAGCAGGGCTCGTATTAAATGTTCTATAATAATTCTCCTTACTGGATTAGAAGCCAACGATATGGAATAAATAATGTTACTTGAGAATTAATCTTATGGAATGTGC
>WJXE01000132.1 GCA_009665115.1 Nitrosopumilales archaeon | reverse complement strand
GTGCGAATAACTCTGGTGTTACGGAGTCACCTTGCCTGAAGATCGTTGTCGATCCGGTCTCTAAAAACAAATTTCTATTTAGGGGGGTTTATCGCTGTCCCTTTTTTGACGGACATTGCATATTAATACAGAATTCCCAGTGATGTTTTGCCTGACCTGCAAAGACGGTCTTGACTACTGGCCATCGGCATAGATCACAGGTCTTGTCCATAGTTTCTATTGATCCTTTCTGCGGTAGTGGAGCGATTGCCTTACATCCACCAGAAGAATAATTAGAACATCCTGCGAATCTTTTTTTTGTTACACTCGATCTTATGATTTTTAGGACTCCCTTACTACACATAGGACAATTCCCTAGCACCCTCTGCTGATGCTTATTCTGAGTACTTATTACTGCATCAGTTATTTGACGGCCTATCTCAGTCTCCTTTTCCTTGAAAGGTACTACTGCTTCTTTTATTTTATTTATCGCATAACCTATTACAAGCGAACTCTTGGCTTTGCCTGACTCAATATGTTCTAGTTGTTCTTCCATAGATCTAGTAAGCTCCGTAGATACTATACTTGGTATGTATTTGCGCATTGATTGTATTATTGCAAATCCAACCCCCGTAGCCTCAATTCCTCCTATTCCATTATTTTTTCTGTGGTGAGTACTAGTACTACTAATATAATTTCTCTTAAAGAGAGTGTTGATAACCTCCGATCTTGTTGCTTTAGTGCCAATCTTTTCTTTTTCCATTTCTTCCAGTAAGCTGGCTTGATTGAATCTGGGAGGAGGTTGGGTAAACCTCGCATCCATTCTTACAACCACATTTCTTAGTATGTCACCCTCATGTAGCTCTGGTAGATCAGTTTCAATGTCAGATCGATTATCATATGGTTTGTAAAAATACATCCATCCCTCGTAAAGCATTTTATTTCCGTCAGCTCTGAAAACGTAGTTATCCTTCACAAGGATCGTGATTGTTGTGTGCCCACTTATCGCTGGATCGCCAAAAGTTGCCAAAAACCTTCTGATTATGAGATCGAATAATTTGACTTCAACAGCTTTAAGTTTACCTTTTGGCTTCTCTCCTGTTGGGTAAATTGCTGGATGGGCGGGATCCGTTTTGCTTCCTTCATTTGGAGAAAGATTATCTCTTGCAAGCAGGCTCTTAGCGAGGGTAATATAGATACCACTTCTGCCAGTACTTTCGTTATTGCTGCTGCCAACAAGAAAAAGAATTTTGGAAAGACCTGAGATAATTTTCTTGTAGTTTATTGACGTAGGGAGCTTTTGGCTAGATGTCCTGGGATAAGAAATCAGTGCACCAATGTATAGTTTCTCTGCAATTGTTAGTGTATAGCTGGGTGAAAATTTGAATACCCTATATGCTTCCTTCTGCAGATCACCGAGGTTGAAAGGGGTTGGAGCTTTGAACGTGACCTTTTGATTTTCTATTCCGGTAATCTTACCGTCTTCGTTTGTGCAGGCATTGACTATTGAAGTGGCTTCAGATAGTGTGCTTATTTTTTGCTGGTAATAATGCACCTTAATTATATGTCCATTTTTTTCAAATTCTCCAGATATATTCCAGTACGGTTCCGGGACATGTCGTGTGATCTCCATCTCTCGGTCCACCACGAAAGCAAGAGTCGGGCCCTGAACCCTACCTATTGACAGGTTACAATACCTTTTGCGATCGTTACTGACCTTAAAAGATTGTGTAAGGGCTCTGGAAAGGTTAACTCCATAAATAAAATCTATCATATGACGAGATCTCCCAGCTTCAGCTAATCCTTTGCTTGGTTTTAACAGATTATCAAATGAATTTCTTATTTCCTCATCTGTGAGAGTTGAAAATTTAGCTCTTAGTGAACTTTCATATTTGTTCTTACACGCATATTCGAGAACATTATAACCAATTACTTCACCTTCTTGATCATAATCACAAGCATGAATAAAGCTTGTAGCTTTTTGGGAAAGCAAGAATATCGACTTTATGATCTGTACAGATCTTGTGGCTGTCTTTGGGCCTTTTGGATTTCTCTTTTTTAAAACTGGCATCCATTTAACGTCAAACACAGGATACGTACTTCGGTTCCTGTTAACATCCACCAAACCGTACAAGTGACCCAGTGCTGAGCATACCACAAAGGGTTGATTATTACGGTTTACAACAGAAAATACAGGTGGCAGTCCTCTTCTTCCTACGATCTCTAAAGCAGATATTTCTTTGAAACTCAAGGTTCCTAGAGCTTGCGCTATTCTTCTTGCAGCATTAGGCTTTTCACAAACTACAAGCGTATAAGGTGAGTGAGCAATCCTGGTTAAACTCAAATCTGCCTTGCTTATTCTACTCTACTATAACTAATATAATTAGCGGGCTATTACGGAACTTTCCGCTAAAGTCTCAGACTCTTACAGACAAGAAATTACCTCCGCAACATCCGAATCTGCGGAGGTTTGTCATAATGTATGCATGTTTAGTTCTATCATGGTAGATTTTCAGGAGGGCACTGAGGCTGCGTGGGTGGTAGTTCGTTACTTTGAGGGGTTAAATGAGGTAGGATAGGGTTCTTGCATACTTCTAAATTTTAGTTATAGTGTAAAATACATACCTAATAATTAATGGTATTATGATCAGAATTGAGGCTGTGATTATACTTAACTTCTCAGCTATAACAACTATTAGAAAAATAAATACCAAGATCAGGATAAACGTAGTAAATAAAATTCCAAATAATCGTCTAAAATCTATTAGCGTCATTTACTTCAACCCCATTACATATACGAAGTAACTCCTAACCCTCCGAACATCACCCACCACATATTAGGAATGTTATATTCGTCTTTTATGACAAATATCTTATTAGTAACAACAACAATATTGATTTTAGGCATAGCCATGGCAGTATTTTCATCATCACTATTTACGGCAGCAGTGTTTGCATCATCATCTTCTCCTAATAATACATCCTCTACTAATAATATCAACACAACCATGTCAGGATCTATTCTTCATCCCTTACAACATTATCTTCTTTAGCTAACCAGATTAACAGCACTGCTAGTAGTACTCCAGGATTATCACATCACGAGATTTTCACCAAGAGATAAATAACTGATTTTATTTCTTCGGCTAGGAATAACTTCTAGCCCGTTCTCTACCATATCTACTACCGCGATTGTCTCTACCATATCTACTACTGCGATTATCACCTCGCTGTTCTCTATAACTGCGCATATTTCTATTACCACCATAATCACCACGACTTCTGTGGCCGCTGTTATGCGAATAACTTGGTCTTGGTTGATATCTATCATATGGACGCTTTTGAGTAGTAGGAACTGTAATTCCCATCTCTTCATTAAGCCTCCGTATTGGTTGTTCTGTCTTCCTCAAAATTCTACCAAAATCGTCAACCCTATCTTGCGATACTAAAGATATGGCTTTACCTGTGCCACCAGCTCGAGCAGTTCTTCCAATTCTATGAAAGTACATCAACGGTTCAATTGGAACATCGTAATTGATAACATGACCTACTGCTGGAACATCAATACCTCTTGCTGCAATATCAGTTGCTACCAGTATGTCATCAGTACCTTTCTTGAATCTATACATTGCATTGTCTCTCTCCCTTTGTGAAAGATCGCCATGGATTGTGATTGCTTTAAAACCCTCTTGTTTTAGTTCGTTTGCAAGTCTTTGTGTTCTTTGTTTGGTAGCAGCAAAAACAATTGTTTGTTTCTTATCTCTTTTCTTAATGAAATTACAAAGGTGTTTGAATTTTTCTCTTTCAGGAACAACAAGATAAGATTGCTCTATGGTGTCAAGACTTAATTCTTCTTGATTCAACATTACCTCTTTAGCATCATGCATATATTCCTGAGCTACTCTCATAATTTCTGGTGGCATAGTTGCAGAGAACAGGCATGTTTGTCTGTCTTCACTTACATAAAACAATATGGACTTTATATCATCAATAAAGCCCATATCGAGCATTCTATCTGCCTCGTCAAGAACAACAAACTTTACCTCATCCAACTGGATAGAATCCTGCTTTACATGATCAATCAATCTACCGGGTGTTGCGACTACTATTTGTATGCCTCTTCTTAACTGATTATATTGAAGGACGATACTTTGTCCCCCGTATATGGCAACAGTTCTAATTCCAGTGTACTTTGCGAATTTATTAATTTCTTTTGTAACTTGCAAAGCTAGTTCTCGTGTCGGGACAAGTATCAGTGCTTGTATTGGACCATTACGCCTAATCTTAATCTTGGTCAATATCGGTAGTGCAAAGGCTGCTGTCTTGCCAGTTCCTGTGTGAGCCTGACCGATTACATCTACACCTTTTAAAAGTAACGGTATAGCAGCCTCTTGGATAGGAAAAGGGGCCTCAAATCCATTTTCTTTGAGTGCTTTGAGTATTAAAGCACTCAGTCCTAATTGTTGAAATGTGATTGTTGTTTTAGTAGTAGTTGGCATCTCTAGGTTCTCATTTTAGTATTACGAAATATATAATAGTAGATGCTTCGAACAACAACCCTTTGGCAAGTCTATCTCTTATCTTGCCAAAATCTTCCTATCTAAACAACTTTGAAGGAATACACTGTTAAAGCGTTACAAGGCCTGTGTCGTGAGATGGAGAGAATGCTGCTCCTGTGATAACCAATTCTGTTACTATAAGAATATCGTTAAAAGCCCTTGCTATCTGCTGTATGCTTTGACATTCACTTAAGCATTTTAAAACATACGTTGCCTTTAAGGCCGAAATTCTTTAGTATTATCGCTACAAATAATACATTAACTGGAATGGCTCCTAATCATTGGAGAGGAAATTATCTTGTATCTAAGAAATGCACCAGTCACAGGTCCGATCATACACTGGCAATAACTTCCGTCCATGCCTACCGCACGAGATCATTTTCTGAATATTTAATGACATTATCTTCCTTGCATGTTAAATAAAATCCTGCGTATTAAAAGCTACATAAATTTAATTTCACAACGATTTTCCTAGTAGGCGTAGTCAAGGTTGCGTAGAGGACAATGATCTGAATGCACATGGGATGATCCTGTAGATGTTATGTTTCCAGTATATTCGCCAGCTACTTCTAAGACATCATCAGAATTAGATATTTCTCTGAGCATCTCCAAGGTTAGTTTGTGATTAGCTACAAAAAGTGTTCCATTCTCGTAGATTGCAGGAACCATTCTGGTTTTATCAAAGATATATTTTTTTGCTGCTTCAGGATTTACGCCTGGTTTTGTGAACACTTCAACCATATATATCGGAGTAATGTTGGGATCTTTTTGCAGACGCCTCAGCAAATCATCAATTAAAGATGGATCTGATTTTGGAAAATAAGTGTGGTATAGTGTCTCTAACCCTGCATATACTCTCTTGATTTCTTTAATTTCTTCAGACATAGTTGTCATCTTGTAGATCAAGAAGGAAATCCTTGAATCATAATAGACTTTAACATCCTCGACTTTATATACATACATAC
>WJXE01000131.1 GCA_009665115.1 Nitrosopumilales archaeon | reverse complement strand
CACAGAGAATATTGGCATAGAGTGAGGAAATTAGAAGACAATAATATACCCAAACTCAGATACGTTATAATAAATCTTCATCCAGCTAAACAAGAATATCTTCCTTTTGACTATGACGGTGTTGTTGACAGAAAGAATGACATCATATATCATGACAGAACACAATTTGATGAAAATGTTGCAGTTCTTATGTCTGATTTCGCGACATTCGCAGAGTCTCTAATTAAATTAGCAGAAGAGAAGGGTGCAAGCAAAGAGGCACTGCAAAAGATTTTGACTGAGAAAACTAAGGGTGTTTATCTTGTTACAGGGAAGCAAGTAAGATATGGTGATTTACTGAAGGGGAGAGTAGATGTTGATTTTGTTGTTCGTTTGGAGCGAAAGAACGACAGTCATACTGTTTCAAACAAGACATTTGACTTT
This sequence comes from Nitrosopumilales archaeon, assembly GCA_009665115.1. Lineage (GTDB taxonomy): Archaea > Thermoproteota > Nitrososphaeria > Nitrososphaerales > Nitrososphaeraceae > Nitrosopolaris. The sequence continues at coordinate 5,092 of WJXE01000131.1, read as the reverse complement.
TCAAAAACCACAATCAGACAGCTAATTCAAGATGGATATAAAGAGACTAAGGAACAGATAAAAGAAGTTGCAGTAAGAATCAAGAACTGAACTAATTACGCCCCATTATTGGCTCACCAATCGTTGCTTCCGAACCTGTCGTCAAATTTCTGACTTCTTGAATCTTGGATGAGACATTCTTCTTTCTAAAACAATTACAAGCGCGATAGTGATGGCCGAGATTTGTATTTACCAACAAGCATTCGTGAAAAAGGTCGAGCTAGATTCTGAATAGCTTTACTCCTCTTATGATCACGAAGTTAATTAATACTATTGATATTGCTGACGCTGCCAGTGATCCAATCATAGATGCTTGATACGGTCGAGCTCCAAGTTGTAGAAACTGATAAGTGAATGAGAGCTTTGACAGTGAATAAGCAATTTCGGAAATAAAAAAAGTAGTAAATAGTTTCTTTATATCGCTTTTTATCGTCTTGAAATCTTTCTTTCCCGTTAATGGGTCGATATATCTATGTCTGTTATCAATATAGAAAAGTATACCAAATAACGGCATATAAACACTATATTCAGTTGTTAGTGCAACTATAGAATTTGTGATATGGCTTATGCTGTAATATGTATGATAAAGTTGGGTAACAAACGCAGCTGAAAAGAAAGAACAAACTCCGGCTATAATTATATTCTTATTAAAAAGGATTAGATCCTTGTACTTGTTATAAAGGATCGCTCTTTGTGTTACTTTAACGTAAGCTCAGCTCCCTAAATTCCGCTCCAGAAATCCGGCATATAGGTTATATCCATAACCATAGATCGATCTCTTTTGTTTCCAGCGTCTAGATATGTGTCCATCATCCTATTCTCTTCATTTTTGAACCACCTTTAAGGTATGCAGTTTGCTTATGCTGCGTTCCACAACCCATGCATCCGTAATTTGACAGAAATAGCGAACATATCACCGGTATGGATTGTATCAACTGTTAGCAGAGACTTAGCGTTTCTGAGGCTTGATGTAAGAAAAATATTAAAAACACGAAAAAGAGCGACACTATATACTGATGATATTTCTCTGTCTCTTACCAGTAGGTTGACAGCCGTAGGCAATATTTTGGTTATTCATTGTTGCCCTCTATAGTTGTTTGAGAATTGCATAAAAACAACACAAGCAAGAATGATGTGAGCGTTGAAAATCCTTCCACCTTGCAATATTAAGATCATCTAAGAATCATTTCTTAGCAGATATACAATGGAGCAGGTAAATTAGACTTTTTTTCTTCTCGCAATATTATCGAAGTTGTTATTAATAACGTATTAGGGACAAGCACAGTGTCTCCCGTATCCAATATGAGTCCGGAATATAACAACCCTATATCAGCGACCTTACCGCTATTTCCTAAGACTGTAATTCTATCTTCTATTTTGAATGGTCTAGTTATTGTTAAATACATTCCTGCAATCATATTTCCGATCACAGTTTGGGCAGCAAAACCTATCACTACCCCGGTTATGGTGGCAATTGTTGCCGCTAAGGCGGGATTTTGGCTAAGGAAAGATATTATTATAGCAACAATTACGATGGAGCCCAGAATTCTAATAAGGCTCCTTATTGATTTGGCTGTCTGGTTGGATTGTCGTGCAGCTGTTACTACCCTGAAAGTTGAATTACTGATTATTTCCGTGACAATATAACCTATAAGAGCGAACTGTGCTATCTGAGCGTACATCAAAAATTCAGCAGGAATCAGAGGTCTAAGCGCGAAGGTACTGATACTTAGTGTGATTGCAAGTATTATTCCTAGAAGGATTATTCTTTTCAAAACCGATTGTTTAACGTGTTTTTTATTTTCAGTATTGTATACTCTTCTAGCAAAGTCATTGTTAGTCATTGACATGGAAAACTATATGTCAAATTGCAGATAAACTTATCGTTATTATTTACGATCTATGCAAATAGTATCTTTCCCAAATACGCTTCAGTATTTTGCTCATTTGCCAAGCCAAAGCAACATTAAACAACTTCTTTAGTTGCGAGACATGATTAGATTTATGTTTGTGTTGGCTATTTTGCTTGCAATCGATTTCCACACTACCTTTAGTTTTTCATTCGACATAATGTTTTCCTTCCTCCCTAGCATATTCATAATTCGTAAACGATAGTCCTCTAGTAATCTAGTATTCTGAACAAAATATCTTTTATCATCTTCCCCTCCCTCTTTTTGTTATTCATTATTTTTCTAAGTCTTACTCCAACCAGCGTGTCTCATACGTTAGATAAACTAGAATTATTATTGGAGTTGTTGTCATTATTACCGCCGTTGTTGTTGGTTCCATTTCCTTTGTTTATGTTGCTCTTAAGGAATTGATCAAAGCAGTGGGATATTGGATCTGGATCGCTAAAATTCAGATAGCCATTCAATATTTTGTCCATGGATTTATTTACACATGCAGTGAAGTCCTGTTGCTGTCGGAGTTGTTTGTCACTTAAGTTATTATTGCCTTTGTCAACGAGCGATTGCGCCATATTGTAATTATTTGTAATCATACCAATAAGAAGTACAGCAAGAGCAATCATTACGACAATTAAAGGTTTTATCTGAATATTTATTCTGATCATTCTTATAGGTAGAGTAAATCCAGAATATATTGGCTTCTAACCAACGTCCCAGAAGAGGAGCAATAGTGATGACTTTATGTCGTAAAGCTAAGTAAGGGAAATCGAAGTGTATCAAATAGACGGAAAAAATGGCGTTGTTTGAGACCGAAAATGAAACTTTTTGAATGATTTTGACGCATATATCAAATAATATCGGCGGACACACGCAGAGAACAACATTACTAGGGTGTTTAATTTGCAAATGTGAGAAAACTGAAGATAAAATATTATCTCTGTCCCAAGTTCCTTGAAAAATATGATAACTCAACGCATTCGTTACTCCTACTGGCTCACATTACCTCGGTACTTGGGCAGGTATCCTCACGACAAAAGTTGTTAGGATAACATTGCAAAGCTAAGAAGGTAAAATGTTTTATTATGTCTCTTTTTATAATAGATACAACAATAATTTTAGGTGGCTCAAATCAATCAATCAAAGTTCGGAACCTACATACTACTTATGTTAATTCTTGCTCTTACAACTTTTATTTTTGCTAACAGTATAGAAGCAAATATCCTTACTACCAATATTGCTTACGGTCAAAATAAACCGTCTTCACCATCATTATCAACTACAATATCTCATAAAACATCAAAGCTCCATGCCATAAGAATAACATCACCTGTAAGAGGTCAAGACGTTCCTGTTGGTAAAAACCTCGTAGTTTCCGGCATATCAGCATCAGGTAATTCTACCACTTCTAATTGTCATGTATCTGTTATAGTAAATGGAATAAAACCATACCAAAATGCTAGTGGCGTAGGTCCTAAAGGACAAAATGATTATTCAAAATGGACATTCCTAGTGATTCCTAAATACACGACCGTCAAACAAGGAACAAACAAAATAACCTCCAAATTTTCATGCGGTAACAACCCTAGCCTAGTTTCATACTATAGTCTAAATGTTACCGGGTTAGTTGGCGCTGGTGGAAGTTCTAGTAAGAGTCCTGCTCCTGCTGCTACTACAAATAACACTCCTGGAATAATAACCCCACACTAATTCAAAACGTGTGAGATAGTGCAGAAAGCAGTAACCAATAATGAGTAGCTAGACATCTCTTGACTTTACAGCAGCTGAGAGGAATTGCGTTTCTTTAGCGCTCATGGTTTTAATACAAATTTATTTTACGCTTAATAAGTCGACGAAAGTTTCATTTTATTTCATATTAAAAAAAAGGGACAGGTAGCTCTTACTCTCCTGGTACTCCCGAATGATGATGTTTATGTTTATGTTATGTTTATGAACTGTATGTTAGATCCAAAGGTGGCTTGGAGATTAGATCTTCAAAAAGACATGAACTTTAGATCAACATTCTTCCTGCACTATTATTTGCTGCAAGATAACACAAGTAGTATCGAATATAAAAACAATCGATCTACAAAAAAATACTATGAATAGTGTTTAATAAGGTAAATCACACTCCTTTGTGTCTTTGGCGCCTGCTATGCTTGCGGGAGTATTAAGTAATTTGTGGTCTGCTGGATACGTTACTGACTGTCAGGACCAGTACTGTAATTCACCTACGGTAAGGACTGGAGTAAGAAGTACTAGCATAAAGAAGAGTGATAACGCTACTCGACCACTCTTTGTATACTAGGAAGAAGAATTCGCAGTTGTCTAGATAAATTGTGGTATGAGAACTTGTTACTTTATTTTGTTATGCCTTTCAGATTTTAATTCATTACGAAATAAACATTGCATAAGCTTTACATTTAAGGGAGTATATCTGATATCCTGACGAAAAAGAAAAATGATAGGAACGCTTCTTATTTCATTAACATTATTGGTAGTTATTTCGCTATTTATATCCAACCAATATGACCCTGACTTTAGTGTATATGCACAAGGTAATACCAACCCTTTAGGCAATGCTTTATCACACATTTTTGGAAACATTACTAAGGCTTTCAACGGTTTAACTAGACTATCAGAATATACTGTTACTCTGGACGGAAAACAAATTTTCCCAAACAGCACTCTCAAGGAAAACATTGTCGATAAATATCAGCCATCGACATATGATATCAGGGACTTGAAATATAATCTCCTAGGTTTTAACGTAACTGCTCACGATATAAAAATTCATGTCAATCCTTCTCGAATAGACAGTACAAAGACAAGGGTTGATATACCTTTAATGCTAGCAAGAAATGTAACTGTCAGAAATGGAGTAATTAATCTGAATTATAATCAAGTCGACTTAGGATCAATCTACGGCATCTATGATAAAACAACAGATAAAATTATGGTCCATATCCCACTTGCAGTAGCATCGAAGTACTTGCATTTGTAGATAACTAGATATAATATAATGTAAGTGAGCGTAAGTTAGTGTGGATGCATCGAAATGCTATCCTGAATGCCATTAACTTAATTCATAGCTAAAATCACATTCTGAGTAATCTCGTAATCTACTCCTTATGCGAAGATATGGGTGA
>WJXE01000014.1 GCA_009665115.1 Nitrosopumilales archaeon | reverse complement strand
AAGGATAGATCCTCAGTCGTAATCTTGAATGCTCATACTGTGTCAGACTTTCAATGTTCTGGATTTTATGGTGGAGCATCTTCATACTACAGAATGAGTTATGGCACTGCCAATAGCCATAGTGTTGCGACTTACAAATACTTGACAGGCAAGGCAAGGCCATCCAGTCATGCTATTTTCACAAATTGCCAATCCACAAAACATCAAAAATTTGATACAAGCAGAAATGAAGACTATACAATATAATGTGAAGGAGTTGAAGTAGTTCATGTTTGGTAAAGATAAGAGAAAATACAATGTTTTTGGCAAGATGTGAATAACAATGATAACTCCAATACTAACACGAAAGTCACATCTGTTACGATAATGGAGCATGGAAAAGAAAAGGAATTGTTTAATGAGAAGGATGAGAAATATAAGAAAATGACAACATTGTTAATCACAAGAGCCAACAATAATGATATAATACTAAAGTATTCGGCTAATGGTGGTCAGGATGTATCCGTGCAAGAGATATTATACGCAAATACAATTTCCAAAGTAGTCATTGAGGTCGCCCATGATTTAGGCGGGAATAATAAGAAATGACAACCACCCCTAAATCTAAACAACCATCAGAAGCATTCCAAGCTGCACTTAAAGACTTGAAATTAATTTGGGACGGGGGTGTTCTTTATTCTCATACTCATAGACAAAAAGAGCAAACCAGAATCAAACTACAAAAACATAAAGAGCTTGTAGAATTAGGCAAGAAAGAAGGATTATCGGCTAAATTCATATCCCATGAACTGACTAAACTAGAGTCAAATTGTCTTTTATGTAATAAACAATTCATTGAAAGTGAAAGATATCATGCCTTTTTATGTCCTGAATGCGATGATAAAGCACGAAGACAGGAATATAAAGAAACGCAAGAAGAGAAGAAAAAGGAGGAGCTCCCGATAGAACGTTATTGTGATGCTATGCTTGATCTAAGACCTACGTATGATTTTTCATATGAAGAAGCTCTTAAGTTGTGGAAGGAAGGTCAGAAGGAGAAAGAGGATAGAACTAACGCAGCTATACAACAAATGATAGAAAGAGTAAGACATCGTGTAAAACCAGAAGGCATGACTAACAAAGAATGGCACAGGGAGAAACAGGGAAATAAACTTAAATCAAAAGAACAAGGGGTAAGAACAGAGGTACAACGTGATAGAGATGATAAATTTAAAGAGGAAAATAGTCCTAACTGGATAATGCGTGATACACTTGATAAGATAACTTGTATGTGTGAGGTAGACGAGTTAAGAGCAGGTGAATGTTGTAAGACATGTAAAATTCTAAGAAAGGTTCATGAGTATATGCTTGACAAGTTCAAGGATGCAGCTGAAGGTAGGAGCACGATAATTTAACAATAGAAACAGCTAAAGCTCTGGAGATCACTTTACTGCAATATGCTCAATATCTAGATTTGATAAAATGCAAATACGCAATGATTAATGAAGTGGATAAACAAATGCTGTAATTCCCGCCAGCAATGAGTGTAGGTGCTTGAACATTTACTACAAATATAGATAAGATGTCAATTATCCATTATTCCTCTACACTATTGATTCTTTTAGTTGCCTGTTCCATCACAACCGTTATTGATTTGTGCTCCTGGTAATAGGTTCCCATTAGAATCCATCATTGCATGATCCGTCATAACACCTGATGCAGCGTTACACGTGCATTGTCCTGGTCAGGACATGCAGAAGGACCACTAGATTGAACCTGTGTCGGATGCATTGTAGTCGCTGTCAAGCCAATGGCTAATATTCCTACAGTTGTCGATTATTACCATGCTGACTGAAAACTTTTGGTTTGTTTTGATTGTTTAGTTGTCTATGCTATTTTTGTCATTTTATCTTGTGTCTCTCTAGTATCCCGTTAATAGTATGTATGTTTATACAGATACACACATAGATACATACATAGATAACCAGCCTCCTTGCTCTTTAAGTTATCTATTCTATTAGGCAATTTCGAGTATGAAACCCCTAAATATTGCAAGTATTTCTCTGATTTTTAACTAGCGAAAGCGAGCGTATTTACGGACTGTTGGATTTCTAGTTAAAATCACTCATTCGTTCACGACTTTGAAAAATTGCGGTTGAATAGAATAAAAGCTAACTCTCTTCATTTAGTAATCTTTTCTTACTAAATCGTATTTCACGTTTACGTTGCCGTGACCTGAATAATAGTTACGATCCTCTAGGTACAGGCCAATACAGATATCCAAATGTTTGCTTTATTTCGTCTATAAGGTCGTCTTTGACAGTCAGTACCCATTTATTCATTCTATGGTTGTGCACCTCTTGGAGCTGCCCACTTTTGTTTCATCAATGTAATACAACCTCCTGGCTTAAACTCTTTACTAATATCAAAAACAATGCTCACTCGTTGCATCCAAACCTTGACGATTTGCAATAGGCCGCGAACGATATTGGCTATGAATAAGATCCTGAATTTCTCTTAGCATTATGAGTTGACCTAGTCCATATATTGTGCTGTCATTCTTGTCTTTAGATTCCTGGTCTTGTTTAATTTTATTTTCTAGCTGACGACGAGGCAACTGAATGAAATGCATCAATTCTTTGTTGGTCAATGTCCTTCCTGATTATAGCTAATGTTTATTTCCTGATTGCCAATAAGAATCCCGCAGTGAATCCAACTCCACCTGCTAGGACAACATGATTTCCAGTTTGATTGCTTATCGCTTTTGCAGTCTCATTAACCATTGCAACCAACGTGTGAGAAGTTGTAGAAGCTGCTGAATGTAGAACGTGCTCAGTAATCAGATAGTTTATCTTGATTATTCCCAAGTGTTGCAAATATATTCCAAGCAACAGTAATCCTCCTGTTATTATAGCAACGATCTTAAAGACAAGCTTAGCTGCCTTCCCTGCTAAGCCAAAACTGATAGCCACGAAGAGAGGTGTATATTTGGTTCATGAAGTGTATTTTTAACCATCCCGCTAAAGTGATAGTGTCCGTGCGTCGTATTCGTAAACCATTTCACGATTGACGTATTGGGGTGACAATCCTCTACCAGCAAAGGTATCTATTCAGTCAAATACGAAAAGAAGCCTGAAAATTCATCAGATAAAATTGAGAAGTATCCAGCAGTGACAACTTTGCGCATTTCAAGGAATCCACAGAATGGTGATCTTCTATTAGATTATTTGAAAGACACTAAACCGCTTGCGGCTTGTGCAACGTTTCTTCAAGATTTGCAGTACGAATGACTGATATCATATGGGAATAACTTAAATCGGATACTGATATTGGGACTTCCACATCATTAGAGATAAGTATCCCCCAACTCATGCCAGTTCAATCGGCATTCGTTAGACCTTTCTATCATTTTGATATTCTTTATATCATTTCATTTAACTGGTCATATATCTGCAAGAAATACACACCCTTGTCTGTTATTCTATAACTTGCCCCTTCCTTTATGAGTAGACCATTCTTCGACAGAAATGACATGTATTTTTTCATTAGTCGGAAGTTCATTGAAGCTTTATACATAATATCTGTCTGAGTTGCTCCTCCTTCACTAACAACTTTCAAAATGATTGAGAGAATATCCTCTCTGCTTCGATACTTCGTTAGCCAGCGCCTTCTAGTGGTTTATTAGCTATCGGGGTAATCTTTGTTCCTAAGAAAATATAGATTTTTTGCATTTTAAATCGTGAAAGCTTGCTGGAGTGAATATTTTCTGGCGGATGATCCAGAATATGTTAGCTTGTTGAAACTTAAAGTGTATGTCTTTGACAAATCCAATATTTTACATAGTGTTAAAGCGTTTCAAATATCTCGTAGTTAGTATCCGTTTGCAACTTGTTCTTTAAAGCTCTCTCCATATTTGTATAATATTTCTTGTACAAATTTACTGTTTAAAACTTGATAAAGCTGGTACTCCTTTCCATAGGTAACAGATATTATTGCAGCTTTAGAAAGTCTCTTTAGATGCCAAGATAGTGTAGAGGGCGCCTTCTTGATGTGTCCTAGGATCTCGCCAAAAGTACACAGCTCATGCTCAAGTATAAAAGTGACTATTTGTCTTGATACATTATTTCTGATAAATCCTATAATGTTCGATTCATTTGCTAGAATATCGATAGGATAGTATCGTCCTCTCTTACCGTCAGATATATCGACTTTTACCTTATGAGTTCTTTCCAATATTCTCAGATGATATTCAAGTGTGCCATTGCTCAAACCAGTCGATCTCACAAGTTCCCTGTATCTTATTCCTGGAGTTTCGCCAATCTGTTTTAAGATTACTATTCTAGCATCGACCACCCTCTTTGTAGGCATATCAACATCCTTACTTTTTGGAACCCGACCTTATGTTTAGACATCTAAACTTGCTTACGTATACAACTTTAGTTGTTGTTCTTTTTGTTGTTGTCTTATCACAATTGCAGAGCCTATGATTATTCCAACTTGTAGTACCTTGGAAAGAATATCAATTGTATTAACTTCAGCTTCTAGACCAAGATATGGAATATTTACAGTTCTAGTAATTATATACAGAATTATTATGCCCAAGGATCCCACAGCAGCTATGATGTATGGTATTTTACTATTGCGCTTATTCTTTAGCATCCATACAGCCACTATAATAGAGGCTATACCAACTATTATGAAAAAGATATCTTGGCCTCCTGGTATCCTAGGACCACCACTTTCTCTGGCATTACTCTCGTTATGGTGCCGCACAACACCTGATTCATTAAAAGCAGACGATCTCGCTAGGCCTCTTGCTCCTAGTTCTAAATATAGAGCAGCTGTACTAATCATAAGAGCTACTACACAATATACAACTATTTTTTGCCTTGTTAGTTGTGATCCCTTTGTTTTACTCAAATTATTTCACCATTATGACGTGAGAACTTTCTTGCTTGTAACAAATCCTGAATGTGCTCGATATCGATTTTTGAGAGTATGTTTGAGCTGCAAGCGTTGCTGCTACAATAAGCAAATACAGTGAACATCCTTGTTTTTGTATTCATTTTCAATCCTCTGAGATGAAAATAATCTTATCGTATATAATAGCTGAGGATCAGTTACCTAATTGTCAATTTTTAGCATACGATAGTTATACTCATCGTATTACCCACATTTATAGAAGTGTACCACTTTTTATCACCTTTTCCAACTATCAATTACTTCAGAATCTAGGATTATTTCACTGCGTCTGACTAAATCTCATTATAGGAACTCCAGACAGTCATAATTCGAGAGAACCACAACCAACCTTATATGTTCTCAACAGGTAAATTAGCTGCGTCATCTGGTGATGATTAATTAGATCTAATCCTAATAGTATCATAAATAGAAGATCTCCGTTATTCATACTACTAGCTGTTACCGCTACTTTCCAAACCGGCCAACATCAATTCCTTTCATTCCGAAGTGAGAAGTTGAATGGTGTTTGTATATTAGTTAATTATTGAATCAAGTTTTTTTAAGATCCTAAACTTTGTTAGAATATGTAAGGTTTATAGGAATTGTCTCAAACGAATTAATCATCTTATGTATTGTTGGCATATAACTAGAATATTCAGTTGGGTCTGCGGAATATGAAAAAACATAGACTCTATTGTCCTTAGCCGTTCCGACATCCATTGCTATAACCTTTCTTAATTCCTGATCTGCATATGAATATACTATCGTGTACGCTGGATTACGCTCGAAGGTAATTGCCTTTGATTCAATAAGCTGAAAACCAGTATAATGCTCTTTATAATTATTGATTGCTAGATTCGCTAATTCATTTACGGAGGTGTTGTTATTTGAAGGAAAAAAAGCTATAGTTAATTTTTCCAAAAATCTATCTAAATTAGTTTCTGGAGGCGAAATAAATACAACACCTACACCATCAACTTGTTGGTTTTTCCAGTTAGATGGATATTGTATTTTTATTCCTAAAGTTGAATTATTTTGGTATGTCAAGAAGGATTTGCTTGTTGTAGAGTTTGTATTGGTAAAGTCGTAAGCCATTGGCGTAGTTGTCATTGTCTGAGCCATTGTTTGTTGAGCAATATGCGGCATAATAATAATTGAGAGCGATGCATACGCTATGATAAAGGAAAGTGCAAAATATTTTGTAAAGTTAAAAAGCCTTACTACCATTTTCTGTTCTGTTAAGTCATCCGTTGTTTTATTGCGTTATGAAGATTATAGTTGCAAGGGGTTATCGCATCCCCGACGATAATTAGTTCTTTTGGTGAAGAATGCATCACATCACATCCAATTCGTTATTTAGTATTAGAGGTAGAGTAAGATGGAGCTCCACTTAGTAAAGTGGCGGCATTAGTTGTAGTTCCATGAGTAGAGGATGGAACATTCTTTAAATAAAATACATTATTGGTTGGATCAAATCCGAATTGATTTAATAATAATACCTTAAATCCATTATCATGTAGGTATTGCATTTCTTGATCAAACAACGGGACAGTAATTGTGTTACCGGCTTTATTATAATCTTGTATATTGTACGTAAGGTCATGATAAGTAATTATAGGAATAGCATTTATTTTGCCATTATTATTATATGGCACCTGACTGTTAACCTGTTGAATAAATTGTTGAAACATTTCAGAAGGGCCATAATTGTGACCGCTGCTTATATGGAAAAAGCTGTCACTTCTGATATCATATCTATTTGCAAAAGTTAATTTACCATCAGGTAAATATGTTCTACAATCCGTTTGTTGTGGCTTTATATTAGCAAATCCATTACAGTTTAACGACATAAGAGGATATGTCCCGGTCCTGGCAAAATTGTAATATTTAGATACAATATCAACAACGGACGGCATATTCGATCCTAGATTGAAAGGATACCCGAAGATCGTTGAATCAATGCCATGACTAGCAAGACATTGCTTAGAACCAGCTATTTCATATATTAAAGCATTCGTTGACATCTTATCGAGTGGTTTATGATCCATAGTATGAGACTGTACATCCATACGATCCTGTTGTAATGTTGCGATATCCTGCCAGTTCATACGTCTGATATCTCCAGAGTTAACATAGTTACATACAACAAAGAAACTAGCCTTAAGCCCATACTTGTCTAAGATGGGCTTTGCATATGTTATTTGGCTTTTCCAGCCATCATCAAAGCCTATCATTACCACCTTATTACTACTAACACCTTTGCTGATATTACCGCCTAAAGTGGAGGCGGATGGTGGTGGGGCGGAATAAAGAGAAGTAGAAGAGGATTGGTTATGAATGCCATTTAAATTTGATGCACCAATACCACTATTACCTGATATTCCACCGTTACTTAATAATGGAACATGTGAGGAAGGTTTGTTATTATTATGTGAGGATGATTTGCTAAGGGCCATATTTGGAAAAGAACTACTACCAATGATAAGAATCATCGCAATAGTAATGACGACAATGCCAAATAAAGTCCGAAAATTTGCATTTCTCTCAAGATTTGACAAGATACTCTACATAATGAGAACAGATGTAATAACCATTACTAGGAAGAGACTTACAATTAATTTCATTTTAACTCGATATATTTGCATTTCCGAATGGTTCTCCAATTTTATTACAGTTATATCTCTCAGTGATCTGCGAATAAATGAGTATGTTAATTAAAAAAATGAAGTACGAGTAGTAGTACAGTTGTCTAAATATCACACTATTATCAGATGATATGTCTTCTACTTCCTTTAGCGTTCATTAGATAACTGTACCTAAACCAATGAGTCAAGTCTACATACTAAACCTACGGCCTATAGCGAAGGCAGCGACAACCAAATTGCCTATAAAACCGTAACAAGAGTTGATCTACCATACAAGTAAGACGTATGATATAAAATATCAAACACTGATTTGAAAAAACAATATGTAAACAATCTTTCGAGATTTGCTTGCATAAAGATAATACGTAGTAAAGTCTTTCTTCTAGTTCTCAGGCTCGAACCTATACATAAAGCTGGTAGCACTCCTAATATCGCAAATCCACTGACCTATTCCAATGTCACTAGCTAGTCCAAGATTACCAAATGGTCCGGCATTGCTGGGTAGCGAATTTATATCAATAGCATTGCATATTTTTGCTTGTAATGACAAATTTAAATGGAAAATGGGCAGTTTTGGCCATTGTTGCGATGACCTTGGCGCTATTGACAGCCGCAACCTTCGCTGGATCGGGACCAGTCTTGGCTGTTAAGAATAGTAGTACGACACTCATTACGGCTTATCATATTAAAGGCGTAAAGCTTCTTCATGTTCACACATACAAGCCTTCAGTTGTAACCGTTGGCAGTACATTCAGTATGCGGGCGATAGTGTTTAACAACTCTTCATCTACAATTACGTTTGCCAATGGAACATGCACTTCACAACTGTCTGTAAGATTTAATAAAAATGTCATGATAGAACCTCAGCCTGCAGCTGCCTCCTGTAGAGCACTACCTCAATCAGTTGCTCTAAAGCCTGGAGAACAGTTGCTGATATCGAGTCCAAACCTTTCTGGTATAGCCTACAGAGCCACCGCTCCAGGAATGACCAACGCAACAATGACCTTCAAATATGGAGTTGAAGCCATTACTGGTAAATCCCCTATTGGCGATAGTATTTCGAAAGTGCTAACATTCAATATCCTGAATTCAGGTCCACAACCTGCTGGTCTGCACCCTAGCTCGCAACCGAGTCCTCTAAAGCTCCCCGTACCATAGTCTGGGAGAAAATCTACTCATTTTTACTTCATAATTTATTACGAATATATTGTGGCGCTGTATGTAACAGTTGCTTCGTGAACAGCGACTATCATGATTAACGACTGTTTGTGAGGCTCGCTTCGCAAATTTTTAATGATGCGTTAATAAGCCTCAAATAGGAATTAATGGCTGCCCGCAATGCTGCAATATCTGGAGTCTCTACTTCTAATGATATACTGGAATTAGTATTCTCATCTTTTGTAAGGGTAATTTTCGTCTCGGAACCGGACGCCGAAGCGTCACGATTACACATTTTTGTGTCTGCGCCTATCGCAGCATAAATAGATTTAGCGAGAAGGGCAGATTCAGGTAGCATTATTGATTTAAAGGAAATTTCTATTTGGGCTTTGCAATTTGTCGGTAGCGACATCATAGGCCCCCGCTGCAACTTTGTAGCTGCATTTTCTGCAGTACCAAACACCTAATGCAATTCGACAAAATTTATTAGAACCGCATGAGGGGCATCGTCTTTTTTGCTTCAACGTTCGATATGCCTTACTATACCTCTTGCGTACAGTCGCTCCAAATTTTACACCAAGCCCTTTTAATACCGTCTGTCCTTGCTTTCTTCTACTTACCAGCCTTGGTCGACTCCCTTAGTTTGGCTCTTATCTCCTCACCTTTAATCCTTGCCGTCGCCGCCGCTCTCTTTAGCTGCTCTACTGCAAAGGCTCCTGTTGATCCTTTCTGTACAGCAGCAAAATTGTGATCGGAATTCGTAGTTATGGTGATTCTTGCATCCATACATGCCTCCTCTTCTGCGGTTGGATCTAAAATCACTGATTCGCCTATTCTAACTGCTGTAATTGAAACGGGTACCGTGGTAAGTGGTGGATTTTGTTTTTCTCCGGTGTCAACGGCTTTCCTATCCCTTATTTCAAAGACAGGAAGTTTACTATTCATCAATGCCGAAACTGCTGCATACGATGTGGCATCAAACAGATTCCCATCAGCATTGATAACACTACAGTCGACAAATATTACATAGACGATCTCTCCAGGTATTAAAGCTAATTTACTTAAATCGAGCATTTCAGATTCTCTTATGCCGCGGTCTACTACTCTGGCTAGTTCCACCGTTTCTTCGTCAGGTGGGCCAGGTTCGATATAGGGCGAAGCTGTTGGCAACACCTCTGCAGACAGAATTAGTGCCCCCTTATTTTCTAGCCCCTCGAATGGTTCACCGGTCTCGACCTTTACTCCTGCTACCACTTCGGAATTACCAAGTTTGACCCTCGCGGATCCATTCGCTTTCTTTATTAGGCCTACTTCAATTTCGATCGGTCTTATCTCATCCAGGGCTCTTCCATCGAGTCTTTTTCCTTTTGAGATAGAGTCCCACATTTGCTGTTTGCGCAAGTGCTCTACTATTATCGTTGAACGTCTTGATGAGCTCATTGTTCCTCTTTCAACTCTGTTTCGTTGCCGAAATACTTTTGCATCAGCGCTTTTCTTTGAACTTCATAAACCATCTTGCAACCCTTTACGGCTTCGTCGAGACATTGATCGAATTGGTCTTCATTTAGAACGCCATCAAGCTGTAAGAGGGTAACTTGTTCGAGGTGCGACATATAGGCCACCGGCATATCAGCATCTCCTTCCTTATCCTCAGTATCGTTAATATCTAAGACTATTCTGTCGTCGACTTTACCCGCTGCACACGCCGATACTATATCTCGCATGTTAATCCCAGCATCAGCTAAGGCTACAGATGCCGCTGTAATGCCAGCACATCTAGACCCTCCATCTGCTTGCAACACCTCAACGTAGACATCGATTGCAGCGCGTGGATAATCCTCCAACATCAAGGAAGGTTCCAATGCTTCTCTCATCACTTTTGAGATTTCAACTTCCCTCCTAGATGGAGCAGGGTTCTTGCGGGTATCAGTAGAAAATGGCGTCATATGATATCTGCATCTTAAAACACATCTATCAGGTAGGGCCATATGTTTTGGATGTACTTCCCTTGGACCATAAACACCTACTACAATTTTGTTCATGCCAAATTCTATGAACGCGGAACCGTCCGCATTTTTTATCACCCCAACTGTGATTTTTATTTCCCTCAATTGATCTCCGGTACGACCATCAGTTCGCTTACCGTTTTCGTCGATTAAACTTCTAGTTTGAGTCATGGACCTTTTCGCCCTTTTCCACTTCTAGATCTTCCTCGACTTCCTGAATAGTAGGCTGCAAATCCTCATTCTGAGGCGCATTTTGTGACGGAGCTGATTGAGAGGTGTCTGCCGGTGCGGAATCGGATACATTAAGCAGAGTTTTCACCCTCTGTGTCAGATTCGGGGTGTGCGCCTCTTCCTCGACCATCCTGATTGCCCTAACCGCCAATTTTATTCCCTCTGAATTTCTGCCAGTTACAACTACGATCCCATTTTGACCAATTAAAACCCTAGTGTGCGTAGCCTGTTCAATCGTCTGTATCATAGACCCGCGTTTTCCAATAAGTCTCGGAACGCGGGTAGCAGAAATTTTAATAAACTCTCCACTAGGAACCTTGCCTAAATCTTTATCCTGAATCGTTACCATAGGATCCCTCGTTCTATCAAAGGCAATAATCCTCGTGGTAATTAAATCACCTATAGCCAATTCTCTTCCCATATCATCCCTGGCCGGAGAAAAGTCTCTCCCAAATACGTCTTGCGCAGGCAGGTGAGCAGAGAAGCATGAGTTGATGTCAACTTCCCATGACAAGGAAGAATGATGCATTATCTTGCCTATTACAATATCATTTACTCGAGGAATGTATACCCCAGACAATGGTATTACTTTGACACCTTCTCTCCCTGCTTCCGCAATCCCGATCCTCGTGGAAATGATAGAATTGCCTGCCTTAATTACGTTAAATAAAGGCCGGAAATTCCCTTCAATGATTCGGTCACCAGGAACGACGTACTTCCTTCTAATTTCCTGCATGCTTTAACAATTCACCCTTTCAATTGGGCCCCTATCAGTTAAAAGCTCTATTTTCATTTTTTGTCTCTATCCTTGGGTGAATAAGACAGACTTATATTTTAAGTGTCGAAGCCCATCTCCTACCCACTTTACTCTTCCATTACTTGAGCTGTCCCTTTTGATACAGATCCTATCCTATCCAGTAAAGAACTCCTCATTCCGGCATTTATTTCTAATATAACCCGTAAAGAGCCGTCTGCGAGCCACTGCTCATCCTTAAAGTTAGATGTAGTTTTCAATAAGTTATAAGATTGTGCCGAGAATTGAGCGGGAATAGTTACAGTCAGTAATAAGTTCTCTGACTTCAGCGGCAAAATCCTTCTAAGAGCATCAACTACGTTTTTTGCTTGGTCCTCAGCCGGCTTGAAGGGGTCGACTGTAAGTCTCACCTCGCTCATTGCACTTTCGATTCTCATAACCGGATGCGGTATATGCGTCTTAGGATCTACAAAACTTTTGTTTATATACTGAATAATTTGTCTCTTCTTTTCCTCAACCATTTTTCGACGCTGGTCTGTTGTGAGACTGAGGTCACCTTTGGAGATTATTTGCCTGGCAACCTCCATCGGATCAGTTGACTTAAAGTACTTTGCTAATTTTTCACTCGCCGCTCTAGAACCTTTATTGGCATCAGAATATATTTCATCAGAAATAAGTACACCTGATAGGTCCGTTCTTTTGCCAAGTTTATACTCTAGAGCAGGATCGGGTTTGACAAGAATCTCAAATTTATTCCCGTCTAACGTTAAACGTACAGTAGTAATTTTATTCTCGACCATTTGCCTTGTAAAACTGTTCTTCCTGAAATATATATCTGCATCTCAGTGATTCAGTGTCTGGATCTGTGAACCTTCCTTCAGGTCGGCGACTCGTGGAGGTCCTCAGTCCCGGGAAATTCGAAATAAAGATCGCATCCGGCACACCTCCTAACGCTGTTTTCATTGTTCAAACTAGAATTGTACTTGTGACTTTAGAGAATTTCACCATCACATCATTGCATTTAGTTTACAATAGCCTCATCGTTAGCTTTTCCAGAGTGAGGCTAACTAACAAAAGTGTAGGAATTATCTCCAATGCGTAAGGCTTGTCCAGGCTACAAATAGAGGTCGGTTGTGCCGTTATGGCACGTGGGCATTTAGTAAGGCTTCAGAAAATTTACTGCCTTCGGTAGATTTTTAAGGACGCCTTGATCAAAGTCTGAAATAGAGATTGACTTCCATTTCTGCCGAAGTTCTTGAGAGAACTGATGAGAGGATTGTGATTAAATTTAACAATATTTCTAGACAATATATAAACGCTATTAGAAGAATGGCCATATGCGAGGTTCCTACTTTGGCCATTGACGATGTTGTAATCCTCGAGAATTCATCTGTAATGCACGATGAAGCTGTGGCTCACAGACTAGGACTTATCCCCTTACGAACAGAATTGGATCGATTCGTGATGCCTCAAGATTGCGATTGCAAAAGTACTTTAGGGTGTTCAAAGTGTAGAGTGTTACTCGTATTGGACTCTGAAGCAATGGAAAAGACGAAAATCGTCACTTCCGGTGAACTTTTATCTGAAGATGAACTTGTGAAGCCAGTTAGCAAAGATATCCCCATCGTTGTTCTCGCACCAGCTCAGAAGCTCAAATTCGAAGCATACGCAAGGTTAGGGGTAGGGAAGGATCATGCAAAATGGCAGCCAACTTCAGCGGCTATTGTCAAAGATGGAAAGGATGACAGCGAGTCAATACTTACAATTGAAACAAACGGAGCGTTGACAGCAGAGGAAACAGTTGGTGCAGCTCTGGAAAAGTTGAACACGAAATTAAAGAGCTTTAATCAAGTCGTGCGCTCTCTTGAGCCAAAGTAGCTAGGTAGATTTATTTGGGGATTCCTGATAACCGACGGAATAGTCATAATGTTAGCTAACTCTTTAGTCGGTAACATAGTATGGACTTTACGTAAAGCTTTTAAGAAGAATAAAACCTCGATTTGGAGGTCCCTCGAACATGAGATTTCTAAAGCTAGATCAATTAGAAGAGAGGTCAATATCTCCAGATTGTCATCTGTCACCAAAAATGACGAGGTCATTGTTGTGCCTGGCAAAGTTCTAGGATCTGGAGAAATGGATCACAAGTTGACAGTTTGTGCCTTTTCTATTTCAGAAATGGCTGCAAAGAAGATCACCGACGTCGGCGGGAAAGTTATAACCCTTAACGAATTGATAGACAGATATCCGGACGGCAGAGGAGTGCGAATAATTGGCTGAACAACATGGATTAAAAAAATCTTACCACAAATCAGAGCCCCCGTCATCGAAAACTGAACAACGCACGCTAGTTGTTAACGGTGCTGGGTGTATTGCAGGTAGAATGTGCTCTCATGTTTCTAAATTGCTTCTACAAGGAAATAGAGTCACCATTGTAAATGCAGAGAAAGCTATGCTATCAGGACATAGATATAAGACAATCGAACTCTACAAAGAACATCTTGAAATCAATTCTGCAACAAATCCAATACATGGACCATTCCATCCTCGAAGACCAGACAGAATACTGACTAAGATGGTAAGGGGAATGGTGCCAAAGCGGAAGGCCAGCGGTATCGAAGCCTTTAAGCGATTAAGAGTTTATATCGGCATTCCCGATCAGCTTAAAGGCTCAAAAATGGAATTCTTCGAAGACTCAAAAATTACGAAGCCAGCATCGTACTACATTACAATAGGCGATGTAGCGAAGGAGATTGGATGGAAGGGAGAGATGCTTGGTAGTTAGTAAAACAGACCTTTATCCAGGCCAACGAAAGACGTGTCGAGCTGTGGCTACAATATCAAAGGGCAATGGCAGAGTGAGAATCAATAATATCCCAGCTGAACTGATAGAACCACAGATTGCTAAGGAATTGGTATTAACTCCTCTCAATCTTTTAGGCGAGCTAAGAAATAAAGTTGATATCAGTGTCAAAGTCCAAGGTGGAGGATTCATGGGACAAGCGTTCGCCTCTGCCGTTGCAATTTCCAGAGCCCTAACGGGCGAGGGAAAAGGGGGTAGGGACCCAAAAGACCATCCATTGACAAAGAGCGTACGTGAAGAAATTCGAAAAAAAATTGCTGAATACGATAGACATCTGCTGGCAGGCGATCCCAGACAGAGCGAGTCGAAAAAATTCGGAGGACCAGGTGCTCGACGCAGGAAGCAGAAATCGTACAGATAGACGCAGAATAGTATGAAAAAGGCACTTGCTCTGGCATCGTCAAGATCTCCATCCTTATTGTTTTAACGATTTCAGATTTGTTGCCAATATCGATAATTTCCTAATAAATAGCAAGATATCAGATATAGGACAAGTAATTTATATAGAGCAAAATACACCGTAATTGGTACAAGTGCCTTCGGATTCACATGCAGAGACGCTGAAGGCAATTTCTGATGACAAATCTCTGCTTGTGTTCAAGACTATTGCACTGACCAGCCCCGATAGCAGTTCGCTACAACACAAAACTAAATTGACACGTAAACAATATTATACAAGGACCTATCGGCTAATAAGAGCTGGTCTAATTAAGAGAAGAAACGGGAAGTATTTTCTTACCGCGTACGGAAAAATTATTTATGATGCTCAAAAGATAATTGAAAATGCACATACGAATTTTTGGAAACTTAAAGCCATTGATTCGTTGGAAGTATCTGACGATGAGCGCTCTCTGAAAGAGCGTAAGAAAATTATAGACACTCTGATAGATGACGAAGCTCTCAAACAATCCCTCACTGCAAAATCTATGCGGTAACACTAAAAGATACGATCGTGTCAAATAATCAGCAGATTTAGACGTGTTCATATGTGAAATATATCTCAGATCGCAAAAACAAATGCAAAAGACATAATTGCCCCCAGGCATGAACAATTAAGCGATATATTGGAAATTCAGCCGAGTCCATGAACATTTAACAAACTTTCTATGAACCTAAAGAATTCACCGCTTTGTAATATCTCTACGATCAATGGCAATATAGTGATCGGTCAATTTTTTCTCATAACATTCTCCACATAGATCTCCTACAATGTTCCATTCTGGCATTGCTTTGTATCTAAAGCTTATGTGATTCCCACAAACAACGCACTTTCGATCTTGAAACTTGGCCATTTGATGTAACATCTTTTCAGATAACTTATCTAAATTAAAAGTTGTGGCATGATGGTGTGATTGGCCTGCCTGTCTATGCTCAAAACTTAGAGCTTGGTTAGAATAGCAAAGGCCAATTAAAAGAAATTAATATGGGTTTATTAGCTAAAAATCACGATAACGAGCATGTGGGTTGGAAGAACCGCTATGATAACACTTTTTATTCTAGGAGCAATTACAGGTGTGGTGGTTTATATTGTCTTTCACGACGTTGCACCGGTTCCAGGTGTAATGTCCTCTTTATATAGGAAAAATCTAACTCCTCAAGATATAGCTGCAGCGAATCCCCCGTCTGGCGGATCTGGCAGCACTGGTCCTGTGGGAGCCTCTGTGACGATTCTAGTAGGTGCATCTACACAAGGAAACCCGGCTTACGCTCCTGACACCGTTACGGTGAA
>WJXE01000130.1 GCA_009665115.1 Nitrosopumilales archaeon | reverse complement strand
GCACTATATAGGCACACTTTGGACAAGAATTTTTTCTTGTATTCAGATCTCAAAATGGCAGCCGAAACTGGGTGGGTCATAAAGAAATCAAGAAATAGACCGCTACTCCAGCCGAGACACAACTTAACACGCAGAAAATAGATACAAACATCATAGCTAATCGAAGAGTGCGATATGAGTAAGTATGATTTCTGACTAATCGTTCCTTGTTTGTTATGTTCCACCTAAAACCATAATCATACCAACATCTTCCGTTCTCAATCCAAAATCCTCCCGGGAGGAAGACCATGAAAACCCACCACCCGTTCTCAAATTCCCTGTTCACGAATACTATCGAGTCAGGCATACTGACTTAAAGCCTCTAGGCGAAGGTGACAATACAAGAAGGTTCACAGATTCGCCCATTACTCCTTTGTTTGTTGTCAATAATATGAGAGGAACACGGAAATTGCTGCTCCAAAAAATGAAATAAGAATAATGATCTTTTTTTAGTTCCCAATTTGAGATCGACATAACAAAGAAGCACTATATTCAATTCTTTGATTGATCATGCGTCGACCCATAGTATTTATCAACTAGACAACATTTGGTATGGCTATTTTTCTAACCCTCTGTCGTAGTAGTGTCGCCACTACTATGCCCACAATAGATACTATCGCTGCAGTTAGGAATATGAGGTTGTATGACTCTGTAGATGGAAAGAAACGTGTTATTCCTCCTATTATCAATATGGATTGATTAGACTGCATATACATTCCTGCTACTGCAGGACCTATTGCGCTTCCTACAATTCTCATAAGCATACTAGTACCCAAGGATATTCCAGTATACTGTTTTGGAGTAGAGAGAATTATTACATTCATTGTTCCTACACTAGTCAATGATAATCCAGCTGATAGAATCGCAAGGCTCGCAGATATTTCAATTTCTGTTTGATGTAGGATTAAAAGACCAATGAATCCTGCAGCACTTATAATAGTACCAATCATTATTGGCCTTAATGATCCCAATTTTGATATTATAAAGCCCGAGGTTGGGCCAAATACTAGAAGTACTAGAGCAAATGGTAGCTGAACATTTCCAGTGTTAGTAGCGCTTTCTCCAAAACCAATTGGAATAGGGCTTCTTACTAATATCGGTATAGTTTGAAAAACCATAAACATTGATAGCCCAATAATCATTATCAGAATATTTGCTGGAAGTAGTGTCTTGTCTAACAGCATCTTAAAATCAATTAATGGTGAGGCCGCTCTTCTTTCCACCACTATGAATAATGAAAGTGAAACAACTGCTATTGCTAGAAACCCAATTACAAGATGAGTTGAAGAATTATCACTGCCTGTCTCTAGAAATGTAAGTACGAGTAGAAATGAAGTTATGGTTGCAGCTAATGTTAATGCACCTTTTACATCTATGGTTTTATTACTAGAAATTTTGGTATAAGAGTTGTTATCGTTATTTCTGCTCTTCAGATTTATGATACTGGATTTTTTATCTGCCTGTTGTTGTAGATGTAATGGCTGCTGCTTAACATATTCATTTTGGTTGACATTTATAAACCGCCAGATCACTATCAAGAGTGAGATTGAGATGGGTATTATTGTGAAGAATGTGGCTTGCCATCCAAAATGCTGAATTATAGTTCCTCCAACCGATAGCCCTATCACAGCGCCTGAGGCAAACATCGAAGTAATTACTCCTTGACCGATCGCCATCTTTTCTCTTGGGAATTGATCTCTCACAATACTAAAAGCAATAGGAAACATTGACATCCCTATTCCTTGGATTGCTCTAGCAACTAGCATAAAGTATATGTTATTAGCAAAACCTGCAGTAGAAACTCCTATCGTGTAGATTGCCATTATGATAAGCAATATCTTCTTTTTACCATAGATATCAGACAACTTGCCAGCTATCGGAGTCATAACCGCACCGGAGACGAGGTATGCGGTAAGAATCCATGAAGACATACTATATGACGTTCTAAAATCTTTGATAAGATCAGGGATAGCTGGAATAAGCATTGTTTCTGCATACATGACCATAGTAGCTACAAGGCTCAAAACAGCAAGTACCTTCCATGCATAGGAGGGAATCTTTACAGAAGTAGATGCCCCGGAGGTTGATTTGTTATAGTGATTAGTATCTTTTTCTTTGGCGGATACCATTTTTATTACTCACCTCTTTTGACAATCTTTTTTTTACAGTCGTAACAGGTGATGCTACATTATGGTTATTTTTAATACTAGTACAATCAACGTCAAAATGAAGTCTAAGGTTTTGCCAAATATTCTCTAGGACATCTTTCATTATCTTGACATTTTCTTCTGGTACGCCCTTTAGAGATATTTCCTTTATATTCAATGCACATTGTATCATTTTATCCCATAGAGCATCAGCGATTTCTGTACGATAGATCATATTATTTCGCCTATCAGCGGGGTCAACCTTCCTTACTACTAACTTATCTTTTTCCATCTTATCTATAATGGGAATAAGTGTAGCGCCTTCCAATCCCAATCTGTCAGCTATTTCCTTTTGAGTAAGACCATTTTGATCAACTAACATCACTAGGACCTTCCATTGACCAACAGTTACACCTACTTTTTCCCTTAATTGAGAATCAAGAGCCTTAACAAACCCCTTAGCCGTCCGATTAATTATATACCCAATACTATTTCCAAAATCATACCTTTGTATTGACATATACTAATGGTTAGTATACTAACCAATGATATATAAATCTTTAAATGCCTATCCAATAATTGCTAGGCAACGAGATCTTCTTCTCCAAACGCGCTGACAGATTGCTTTATTCATTATTGGTCACTGGTCAGCATTCTCAGATACGAAAAGGGTTTTGTTATTATTATCGAACAAGAAATATATGGATCACAATATAATTAAGCAGATGCCTTTATTTTATTATGAGTCATGACGTGACGCATACGAACAAGAATGGCTTAATTCTGGGAAGAGAACCAACAAGGAGGGTACGCTCTTCATCCCTTATAAGATATAGCAATCACACCTGATTCTCCTTAGTTTTCTTCTTCAAAATTTTAAAAAGAATGGGACTTTATGCGGCACTATATAGGCACACTTTGGACAAGAATTTTTTCTTGTATTCAGATCTCAAAATGGCAGCCAAAACTGAGTGGGTCATAAAGAAATCAAGAAATAGACCGCTACTCCAGCCGAGACGCAACTTAACACGCAGAAAATAGATACAAACATCATAGCTAATCAAAGAGTGCGATATGAGTTATAGGAGTGAGTGGGATTTCTCACTAATCGTTCCTTGTTTGTTATGTTCCACCTAAAACCATAATCATAGCAACAGCTTCCGTTCTCAATCCAAAAAATTCCCACATAAAATTTCTTAAGAATCGCAAATCATATTACACAGAATTATTGCGGGCTCGTCTAACAGTGGTGCGTGCGCCAACAATAGCCCAAAATTTTCATTCGGAAAGACTAACCACAGCTCCTATATGTCTCATTTGATTTGTCCTTCTTCGACTTTGATTTCAGCTAAATGTGTATTTGTTAGGTTCGCCATTGCCTTACAATCTGTACAATCAGGAACATGTCGATACGTTTGAACTGCTGCAGTAACAGGATCGTCATTGTATCCGTGATCAGAGTCCCTTATTTCATTGCATATTTTGCAGTTCTCGTAATTGTGAAATTTGCTTATCATTTCTTATTATCGAATTACGGCGTTGATAACTGTTTTCTTGTTTTTAGGTTACTTGATGGCTCATTAACCCGATACTTGCGTCCTTATTAGATTCAGATTGGAAGGATTGTTGGACCCCGATTATTATTTTTAACGCAGCTGCCTACAGGGAGCTTACACGGTACTTTTTGTTTGTGCAGTCTGGTTACTTCTCAGCCTTGGGTATACCCTATAGACAATTATGAAGCAAATGGTTCGGGCAACCTACTTGTTAAGGCATTTCCATTATTTCTTACCAGCTTCATAATGACTTTTATCAAAAATAATTTTGGAATACAATTTCTCACATAGATTTCTACAAACCATATCGATTGTAAGGAAAAGGTTGGACTGCTAAAAATATGGGAGCTAGTTACAGGGAGTGGAGGTCGAGTATAGTTATTAACAGTTCACCTGCTGCTTAATTAGACCAAGACTGTCGTTTGTCTGACACCAATAGAAACTTGGACCATATGCAAATCCTGAATCGGTACAGATGCAGTTGAGAACCAGTTCAGACAAGGATATGATGTTTTACATGGACTTAAAAGGACAAGAATGGAAAATAAAGAAGACATTTTTGGCAACAACTCCCATTTTTTTTCACTATGTGTCTAACAATGGGCAACTATATTTGCTATCAGTTTTAGTCGTTGGATGGTTATGCACTAGAAGTACAAAATGATGGAATGAAATAATAAAATGGTCTGTAAAGGAATATGCGTACGCCATAAGGCGATGAAGCCAGTCGGGACTGGTCGTTACTCTTCAGGACAGAAGCGTTGTCAAGTATGTGAGATCTTCGTAAAATGGGATGGATTATTTTGTCCGTGCTGCGGATATAGACTAAGAACAAGACCACGCAACCTAAAATACAAAGCAAAATTGACAGCAAAAAAAAACATAGCAGAATATCAATTGCAATGAGGAATAGATGACAATTGAAACACAGCAACGTAAGGTGGAAAACAGGAAATGAGCCACCATTTCAAGGTTAGAAAATGCAAAGTGTGTACTCTAGATACCGTATCATATGGCAATTGTTATAGCTGCTCGTTACAGAGGATAAGGATAGGGTAAGAGTATGACCGCCATATGTTTTGATTGTAGCAGGTAAAGAGTTGAAAACAATCACTACTACAGGACATATTAGCATACACCATAGATACAATCCAGGGCACCAAATCGAAATAATAGAAGCAGACAATTACGATAGAAAAACTGGATTTAAAATTACAAATTATACGCATCCATACGCACAACAACCAGTAAAGAATCTGTTAGGTGAATTTTATTATGAACGCTCAAAATAAATGGTTAAAACACTATCTGGCTAACCGGATGTATATGTTTCTGAAATCTACAGAAGGTATAACAATGAATGGCAATGAGAAACCAGCTGAGCTGATGTTGCTCTGTGGACAATTAATAGCCTATGATGCTCGTGACTTTTGATGGGAGCTATAACCCAGTCAAGAGATATCTTTCTTTGTTCATTAACTGTGGGTAGACTCAATGCCCCTAAACTAATACCTTTATGTAATATGTGCCTTCAACGAGCGTTAGGAGAATCATAAGTGTTTTGAAAATCGATTAAAGAACGTCTTAAATTCGAGCAAAAGACTACTTGATCATTCCTTTGGATAAATAGGGGTAATTCATTGTATCTATGAGCTTAACTTTTAGTTTCAGGCTTTTGTCTGGATCGAAAACATAGATAATGCAGTCAGGATTCAAATACATATAGTCTTGTCTGCAACACCCAAACATAGCGGCTCCTAGTTTTGTGCATATGCTTGTCAATATCATCCATGAGACATACATTAGGTA
>WJXE01000129.1 GCA_009665115.1 Nitrosopumilales archaeon | reverse complement strand
GGGTAACATTGCTGCAAAACGAGAATTGATGTCCCGAAGATATTTCAATCAACACAGTCTTTTAAACGTCGGAAGATTGGCAGCACTTACATTACTTATCAGGAGAGTTACGGAATTTAGTAATTTCATAGGCAAGATTCCTCGACAATCAGGTGAGATTGATAAACTTGTTGAGATCTTTGAGAGTGTGAAAGAGTTTGAATCCATTCTGTTAAAATTAAGATCAGGATACAATAATATCCTTTATCTAAATAAGTTTAATGAAATTTCATTCACTTTGGAAGAAGCCAAGCGAACTTTTCTTGTAGTTGCGAATGAAACATACCTCAATTTGGAAAAGACATTTGCGAGTCATAACATTTTTCGAGAAAATAGTGGAACAGAGATTTGCTGAATTTAAGCAAGTTAACCCGAATGAAACGCAAAAGGTAGATTATGAATTATTGACACCTCAGGAATTCATCAAAAGAAATTATGAGATTTTAAACCAGATTTTCGTTTTGTTTCACCGTGATAGGTTATCTGCAGAATGTTTCGATTTGCAATATTTTCAAGAAATAATCTCAGAACCTAGGGAATTACTGCTCAATACAAATACATCGGTCGTCGGGCGTTACAGAAGTCCTATTCTGGCTATTTGGGGCCATTACTCATTCTTGCTATCCAGTCGAGGAAACAACATGATGAAATTAAGTAATGGTCCTTTATGCATCTCTGTATTGTCACCTCACACTTAGGCTTTCAATAGTACTTTTAGGCAATAAACTAACTCTTTGTCTAGCTGTATAGAAGAAAATTGCAACTAGACGATCTTGTCTCTACAGGCTATCCCAGTATCCGCAGTGTTATCCATCATACCCAAAGTAGTATTTGTGAGATAAAATGATTCGTTCTATTAGCATCGCTTTGCAAGTTGATTCAACCATAGTACATGCAGCAATCTACACAATTAAACATACAGCAAGCATATTAGAATGTAGAATCATATTATATACTATGATAAATAAAATTCTTGTCGCTATGGATTACACTAGAAAGTTCCTAGTGATGACTTGCGAAGAACAGCCGCACCGGAAACCACGTCTATGAACAATACACGCAGGGGACTTCCGCTAACCAGCTCCCGTCTTGAGCGTATATTTCCAAAATTAATACCAGATCAAATTCGTCGTGTTGCAGCGCAAGGGCACATACGTTCAGTACAGCCCGGAGAAGTGCTTATCGAACAGGGAGACAGAGCAGTACCATTCTTTGTTGTAATTACAGGCGAGGTCGAGATTGTGCGGCCATGTGGGGCCTCCGAGGCTCTTATCACTGTTCATGGTTCTGGTGAGTTCACGGGCGAGGTCAACATGCTCTCTGACCGCCGGTCTTTAATTCGGGCGCGTGTCACTAAGCCGGGTAAGGTAATCGAACTGGATCACAAACAGATGTTGAATTTGATACAGACTGATGCAGAACTCGGCGATATACTAATGCGGGCTTTCATCCTTCGTAGGGTAGAGTTGATAGCTGCTGGTGTTGGAGATATTGTTCTTATCGGATCAATACATTCTGCCGGTACGCTTCGGATCAAAGAGTTTCTAATGCGCAATGGACACCCTTATTCCTACATAGATCTAGAACGTGACTCTGACGTACAGAAGTTACTGGATAGTTTTCGTATTGCTGCAAGTGAAATACCTGTGCTAATCTGTCGAGGTCAACTTGTGCTTAGAAGTCCTAGCAACCAGCAAATCGCAGACTGTCTTGGCTTTAATGAGTCTGTTGATCAAACCAAGGTGCGCGATCTTGTCATCATCGGCGCAGGCCCCTCGGGACTAGCTGCCGCAGTTTATGGTGCTTCAGAAGGACTTGACGTTCTGCTCCTGGAAACAAGTTCTCCCGGTGGCCAGGCTGGTTCAAGCTCAAGAATTGAAAATTACTTGGGATTTCCAACAGGTATCTCTGGCCAGGACCTAGCAGGTAGAGCGTACGTCCAGGCTCAGAAGTTTGGTGCTGAGATGCTCATCGCCGATGCCAAACGACTTATCTGCGACCGCAAACCGTATATTATTGAAGTTGGAAGCGGAGCTGGAATCTCTGCTCGCACTGTGCTAATAGCGACCGGTGTGCAATACCGAAAGCTACCATTGGAAAACCTATCACGCTTTGAGGGTGCAGGCATCTACTATGGTGCAACTTTTGTGGAAGCGCAGTTATGTGGGAAAGAAGAGGAGGTGATTGTGATTGGCGGAGGAAACTCAGCTGGTCAGGCTGCAGTGTTTCTGGCGCAGACTACAAAACGTGTACACATGCTGGTCAGGTCTAGCGGTTTGGTTGCTAGTATGTCGCGCTATTTAATTCGCAGGATTGAAGAGAGTCCTAAGATTGTAGTCAGACCCCACACAGAGATTGTCGGTTTAGAAGGAGGCGATCACCTTGAATCAGTTCGCTGGCAAAACAATCAAACGGGACAAATTGAGGAGCACAAGATCAGACACATATTCATTATGACAGGTGCCGATCCAAATACTCGTTGGCTCGATGGCTGCATCGCACTCGACGCTAAAGGCTTCATAAAGACTGGTCCTGATCTATCAGCAGAAAACCTGACTGCTTCACGTTGGCCATTGGCACGCCAACCACATTTGCTCGAAACCAGTTTACCAGGAGTTTTTGCTGTGGGCGATGTACGTGGCGGCAGTATCAAGCGTGTAGCATCTGCAGTGGGCGAAGGATCAATTGCAATCTCATTTGTCCATCAGGTAATTCTGGAGTAGAAACATATCTAGTCTATATATCAATAAGGGAACTGGGCTTCTTTTAGGATTAGCGATTTTATGAAAGTCTTTCATGATGGCAGAACTCAAAAATAAAAGCTTGAAATATGTAGGCTGGGATTATCTCATAACTATTTCTGGTTTTGCTTTTCTTCCAGTCATAGCACCGACCAATATAATTGATAGAACTGACATTATCGCTGCGGTAAGAAATATTAGATTGTACGATTGAGGGGCAGGAAATGAGCCAATAAGTGGGAGAAGTGTTTGGTTTGCTTGCATAAATACACCTGCTAGGACAGGCCCAACAGAGGTTCCTATTAAATAAAGAAGTGTGGTCATTCCTAGCGATACTCCATTCGACTGCTTTGGAGTATTTACCAAAATGATATTAATACTACCTATCTGTGTAAGTGATAGTCCGGTTGCTATTATGGCAAGGTTAATTGTTATTAGAATCTCTGTTGAATGAAACACAAACATCGACAAGAACCCTGCAATAGATATTATAATACCAAATACGGTAGGACGTTGATTACCAAATTTTGATACTATAAAACCTGAAGCAATAGATACTACTAAGGATACCACCATGTAAGGTAATTGAACATTTGCGATACTTAATGCATTTCCACCAAAACCTAATGGTTGCGGACTTCGAATCAGTATAGGTACAGTCTGATAGACTACCATTAAAGCGGTAATACCAACTATCATGTTTATAATATTTGCAGGGAGCAGAATTTTATTTATCAATAGCTTGAAATCGATTAGTGGAGAATTTGCTTTTCTTTCTATTATAATAAAAAAGGATAGGGCAATAATTGCTGCAGCTCCAAAACCAATCACAATCAGTACGTTTGATGAATCTGATGCACTAACTGTTTGTATGAATTGTAATGCAACTAGAAATGAGACCACTGTAATGGATAGTGTTATCGCACCCATCAGGTCTATAGTTGATCTGTTTTTGTCGATGGAGCTGATGTTACTATCAGCATATTCTGTCGTTGTTGTACTACTACTCTCCGAAAGTAGTATATCTCTTCTCACATGAATAAACCTACAACAAAATTCGGTATTTTTATCAGATATTCGTGTTGCTTTATCTGTATCGAGATGAATAAATCTAGTAATCGCTGCAAATAATACAACTGCTATTGGTATAACTAGTAGAAATGTGGCATGCCATCCAAAATTGTTGATTATAGTTCCACCTATTGCCACCCCTATTACTGCGCCAGCAGAAAACATAGAACTAAATATTCCTTGAGCGACTGCAAGTTTTTCTGGATCGAATTTCTCTCTTATGATACTAAATGAAATAGCAAACATCGATGCGCCAACACCTTGCATTATTCTTGCAATAATCAAAATTGAGAAGTTTGTAGAGATGGCAGCCACTGATATACCAATAGTATAAATTCCTACGATTATGAGCAACATTTTCTTCTTACCGTACATGTCTGATAATCTTCCTGCAATAGGAGTCATAACAGCTCCTGTGATAAGGAATGACGCTAATATCCAAGAAGATGCATTATAAGTTATCCTAAAATCCCTGATAAGATCTGGAATAGCTGGAAGTACCATTGTGTCTGCAAACATGGCCATAAGGCCCACACAACTTAAGATTGCAAGTGTTATCCACGGAGATCTAGCAATTTTTCCGTTGAATAGTCTGTCTCTAGCTGGTTTGTTCACTGTGTTGATCCCTTATTAACTTTGATTTGATTATATGTGTTATTTTATGCAGTGTTATCCATTATGTGTGGATATGAACCTGATGTTGATCTTTTCCAATAGATACTTTATTGCAGTAAAGTGCTCTATACTCTATTGCGTTTCTGCAAACTCAAGCTATAACTTTAATCTGATTCTTTAATCTAATTCAAAATCGTTAAATGTCCACTTACTAGTATTGCTGTTACTATTCTTAGATCGACAGCTTCTTAATCTATGCTATCAATAAATATACTACTAGAATCATCAACTATCTTGTCTCCCGTGAAAATGGGATGTTATTACCTTTTTACATAAACTGTATAAACATAAATCTTATAACCCGAGACCTAGTTTAGAACAGTACGAAGGGTTATGATAATGCTAACTGCTCATTTAAAGAAATACGGTATGAAACGTTGCCCAATCGATAATAGTATAAAAATGATTGGGAGAAAATTCACTTTGCACATCCTCCGCAATATGATTCTGCTAAAACAGAAACGGTTTAGTCAATTTCTTGGCTCTATTGAAGGGATCAGTACAAAGACACTTTCCATTCGATTAAATGAAATGGAAAAAGAGGGTCTGATAACCAGAGCTGTGATTTCTACGAAACCCGTACAGATAGAATATTATTTGACTGAGAAGGGTGAGATGTTTGAACCGATTCTAAAACTTTTAGGTGAACTTTCTCTGAAGTATGAAGCTGCGATAATATTCAAAGATCGAAAACCACGTGACTTCGAAGACGTTTTCGGAAGAAATGTGCGATTGTCTTCTGTATATGATTATTAAATAAATATTCATGACGATCATGACAATGAACTAGATAATCACGATGATGCTGCCTTATTCATATCAATTGGGACATTGTCTCGATAGTATTCATACGACTATAGACTGCACCATGTAATATCAAATCTGGAAGTTACCAATTGGTAACAATGCTACCGGATAGTAACTTCCTGATTCATATAGTTGCAATATACACCTGTAGTATGGAAACTACAATTGAAAAAAAGGCTTTGCGTTTAGCTGCATTAAGCGTAGGTGTAGGGGTAATGTTAATTGCAGGTTTTGCTTCGCCTACAC
>WJXE01000128.1 GCA_009665115.1 Nitrosopumilales archaeon | reverse complement strand
GTTTTGTTGCTCTCTCAGTTGTGATGATAGATTATTTAAAATATCTTTGTGACTGTACCAGTAGATAGGCTGATGATAGCTTAATGACGTTGTTGGAATAAAAGATGAGCAGAGGCAAATCCCATAGAGACCAAAAATTTTAAAATATAATAATAATAACAATAATGGGAATTTAGCTAATGACTACCAATACGAATCTTGAGCACTTTTATCTTGCTAGAGTCAACAAATTTGTTGCAAAAAGTTAAATCCGCAGTTATAAAAAGTTAAATTGAGTTCTAGAAATATTTGATTGGTTGAAAACTAAGGCTAGTGTGGAGATTGCCGCCACGATGCGCGCGAAGACTGCCAATAATACTACTAGCGTTGTAACTATTCCTCCTCCTAGTTACGGAAGAGCGAAAGTTCGGTACGACAAAAAGGCCGAATCAGAATTCTTTGTCGACAACTCTGCACTCGCTGGATTTACTGGAGAGCGAATTCTGTATATGGCTGTCAGGGAACTAATTGAAAACGCGCTGGATTCATGCGAAATACACCGTATTTTACCAAATATTTCGTTGTCCTTGAAATTATTGGATCAGGCGAATGATTTGTGGCTCATTTCATGCGAAGACAATGGTATTGGGATTCCTTCGGATAAAGTGCCGGTTGCTGTCTGTTCTTTCTTAACCTCAGCTAAATATGTCGAGAAGCAGCAACGAGGACTCTTTGGGGTTGGCCTAAAGATGATTGCTGCGTTTTCTACCAAGGATACAGACCATCCTCTCAGAACCTGGTCGAAGTCAAGCGAAGAGGGCTCAGAATATTACTTTGAGCTCCGAACAGATATTGGCACGAATAAACCAATTATCCTCACAAAGAAACTGCTGAGAGGCGAAGAGGTCCATATTCATGGCGAATCCGGTTTTAAGATTGAGGCGGTATTGCGTGCACGATTATCTCCGATTACTAAAAATAAGATTTACGATTACGTCAGCCACACTAGTATTGTAAATCCATACGCTTTTTTGGTATTTCAGACAGATGAAGGCAAGGTGACCTTTGATAGAAGAACCACAGTAATGCCTGAACCAGCAAAAGAGGTGTTGCCGCATCCTGCAGATATGGATCTGAAAACGCTCAAAAAGGCTATTATGAATTTCATGCACCAAAAGACAACGCTTCATGGAGTGTTGTGTAACTCGTTCCAAAAACTGTCTGCAGGCAAGGCAAAGGAAATAATTACAAAATCAAATGTAGTTCTAAAGGCTGCTGACAAATACGATGAACATGAATTAATCAAAGTTGTTAATGTATGCAAGCAGACTAGATTCCATGCTCCAAATACAGACCACTTGAGTCCGATAGGAGAGGAAATTCTGACTGCCGGGATGACGTCTGAATATACGATCGTTACAAACAGGAATGAAACTGACACACAATTGCAGACCCGGTTATCAATTAAGGTGTTGAAGCCGACGCTGACTGCATACTCGTCTCGAACCTGCGTAGTAAACAACCGTCCCACCGTGGTGGAATGTGGGATTGCATACGGCGGAGACATAAGTTCTTTTAAACTATTCAGATTTGCAAACAAGATCCCATTGCTATACGACGAGGGCTCAGATGTGGCCAGAGAGGTAGTGTCGGACGTGGAAATTAACAAAATGGGAATATCTAAGAAGGAAGTGAAAGAGCAATTTGCAAGAGCAGACAATAGATCTGATAGAGCCGTAGAGTTTCTGCCGATACATATTTTCTTCCATATCTGCTCCACTAAAATTCCTTACAAAACGGCTGGCAAAGAAAGCATTGCCTCTGAGGGTGATTTGAAGAAATACATGAAGGCCTGTTTGGCGGATCTGTACAGAAAAGTAAGCGCCCAAATTCGCAAGGAATTGCGTATGAAAGAGGCAGAAAGCCGATTGCGACTTTACAAACATTATATACCTTTGATCATATCCGCGATCTCAGAATCTATCATGGTCGATACCCAGAAACTCTCTGAGGCTTTCTCTCAACTTGCGGAGAAGCATGTGAGAGGCGAGATTACTGGTGTAGCTGTTTCTGAAAAACATGATAAAATCACAGGCCAGAGGATTGAAGAAGAGGCAGACAAGTCTAGCCTCTTGTTGAATGAAAAAAGACCTCAACGTACCTCCAAATCTGCTCGTACCCAAGAGATTATAAAAGTCCAGGGTAACAGGACTGCAACAAAAAAGAATATCAAGAATTCAAGGAGCTATCAGAAAAAAGACCAGACAACGATGGACGTTTTCTACCGACCAAAAGGAAGCAGAAAAAAGTAATTGACTGTCAAAGATAAACGTCATCGAGAAGTTATAAAGAAAATAAAACTACTCATGAGCGATGTCGCTGAAGATCTGATGGTGGAAAAAATAATGCCTGTTTTAGATGTACCCAAGGTAGGATATGACAATACAGTTTGGTCTGAACAGAAGAGAATGCTTACAATCGGCGGCAAGACAGTTCAAGTGAGTCCTGATAGTACAAAGAAAATTCCGACATTCTCTCAATATCTAGTTATGGCCAACGCCATCAGAAAATTGCTCGACGAAGAAATGGAAAGTACTATTAGGGGAATGTATTATGCTACACTCACGTCGGTAGGAGATGAAAATGCTAGACAAAAGTTTTGGAACAGTCAGGAAAATTCTGATGACGCAATTAAAGCTATAGAATTATTAACAGCTGTTCCTCGCGAAGAATTTTCTGTTACCTCGAAACCAAAAGGGATGATATCTGGTCCTATTACCCTGCGAGTGGGCGGTGATATTATCGATTGTAATCTGGGAAGTCGGGCGACATCCCAGTTAATCCCGACGAATATACGTGACGTAGAAATAGTCAATGTAAAGGCCGACTTTGTGATGGTCGTTGAAAAGGACACCGTTTTGAACAATATTCGAAAGTCAGGATTTATTCAAAAGTATAACACAATTCTAATGACTGGCTCTGGAGAACCCGACCGTGCTACGAGAATGATGGTAAAAACTCTGAACGAAGAGTGGAAAAAGCCTGTCGTTATTTTTGCTGACGCTGACCCGTGGGGACTAGGTATTGCTTTGCGTTACAAAATCGGCAGCGAGTCTCTTAGCTATGATAGCGATAGACTAGTATCTCCAGACGCTAAAGTATTGGGCATGATGTTCTCTGACATTTACGAATATAACATTCCGGAAGTTGCAAGGCTGGATGCCTCGGAAGAGGATATCAACAGGGCAAATGATATGAAGAAGAAGCCTTGGCTAAAGGATAAGCAATGGCAAAAAGAGCTGAACCTCTTCCTACAACGCAGGGAAAAATGCGAGCTGGACGCATTCTTCAAACACGGGTTCAGATTTCTAGCAGAGACATACTTACCTCAAAAACTCCGTACGGCAGGGTTAATCTGAAAGCGATCTTTTACGTGCATACAAATGTTTTAGGTTATATCCTACTCCGTACTTTCCTATATACCTAATTTGTCTTGTTTGTTCTCAGCATTTTTGGTTGAGTTTGCTGTGGAGCCGATGGTGGTAGATATCTAGATAGCTCCTGGAGATCCATCACTATCCCGTAGTAGCCCCTCACATTTTCAAGAGTTGACTCGAAATGCTTGCTGTTACTCGATGCCGTCGCGTCAGAAATAAGCACCACGTCATACCCGATGTTAAACGCGTCTCTTAAGGACGTCTCTACACAAATGGATGTATCAATCCCACAGAAAATAAGCGTGTCAACTCCTAGACTTCTTAGCCATACCCCAATCTCAGTATCATGAAAAGCTGAATCCCTTCTTTTTATGACTATGTGATCGTCGCTGAGTGGCTTTATATCGTCAACAATCTCTGCATCCCAGGTCCCTCGGACGCAGATCGGTTTTTTCATGATCCTTTCTTCTCGTGCCTTCGGCAGGATCTTGTGTGTTCTAGTCAATAGGTCAATTCCAGAAGACTCCCTGACAGCTTGGGTATAAAAAACCGGTATCGCAGCATTTCGGCAAATAGTGATTAGCTCCCGTATCTTCGGAATGATGCGTTCATATTGCGACGTGTCCATTCCCAGAAGATCGTAAGATCCACCTTTGCTTGCAAAGCCATTTTGAACGTCTATAACTATTAAAGCAGGGTTGATTTTGTATTCCCTTAGCTTTATCATGATCCCTACGTATATCTTGTTTGGAGACTCTTTATAATACCATAAGAAAGCAAAATGTGGAGATAGACTTAAACAATATTTACTTCAGATTTTTGATTTACGAACGCCTCTATGTTGAAGATAAGATGGACTACTGGTACGTATATATGATTATCTAGCCATTATGAAATACTGTGCTACGCAACGATGTTCTTGGCAAGGAGGCTACGCTATACACAAGGCTGCCTTCTGGCAGACTAAGATGCACCGCATGCGCTAGGTTTTGTGAAATACCGGAGGGTAAAGTTGGCCTCTGTGGCGTCAGGGGCGTAGTTGATAGCAAATTACGATTATTTGTGTATGGAAGAGTTATTGCTGGGCACATTGATCCTATAGAAAAAAAACCGGTGACTCATTACAGGCCAGGTTCCTCAATTTTTTCTATTGCCACGACTGGTTGTAATTGGCTCTGCAAGTATTGTCAAAATTACGATATTTCGCAGCGGCGCAAGATAGAGGGTACGGAAATGACGCCGGAACAAGTAGTCGATAGCGCAGTAAATTACGGCGCTGAAGGGATTGCCTATACTTATAATGAGCCTTCAATTTTTATTGAATTTGCTAGAGATTGCGGTATTGAAGCTCATAAGAGGGGCATCTTTAATATCTTTGTGTCCAATGGTTACGATACCACCGAGTCAGTTAACATGATGAAGGACTTTTTGGATTGCATCACCATAGACTTCAAGGGAAGCGGTAAACAAGAATTCGTTCGTCAGTTTATAGGAATTCCGAACGCGGACCCAATATTCCAAACCCTGAAGAATATAAGAGACAAGACCACCATTCACACTGAAATTACTGATCTCATAGTTCCCGAAGTCGGCGATGACCTAGACGCTGCCAGGAAGCTATGCAGATTTATTTATGACGAGTTAGGTCCGGATACGCCGATTCATTTTCTGCGATTCCATCCTGATTACAAGATGATGGAATTCGGAAATACTCCAATCGAGACGCTAGAAAAACATCACAGCATTGCCAAAGAAATTGGTTTGAAGTATGCGTATGTGGGGAATGTCCCTGGACATCCTTTGGAACACACGTACTGTCCTGAATGCAAAAATATTGTAATCGAGCGGTACGGATTCAGTATTGGCTCTTGGAACCTTGATGCAAATAACTGTTGCAACCGGTGCGGATATCCTATTCCCATAATAGGGAAACCGAATAAAATCCATAAGAATAGATTCCAAATTGTTTGGTAGCTCTGGACTAGTCCAACTTATTCCAACCTATTTCAGTCATTTATAGAGGAGAGGGGAGGGGAGGTGAGGAATGACAGAAAAAGGTCATGAGATGATTAAAGATCACTCAGATCTGGCAGGGATATCAATTTATTATAACTATTTTGGGGGAGCCGACTAATTGATAGCTAAAACGCAACGCGCCAATGCCGCATCATAATTGAATGGAAGAATAATTGGATCATCGATTGAAAATGCAGTAATAACTTGGCAAGTTCGAAGACTTGCTTTATGC
>WJXE01000127.1 GCA_009665115.1 Nitrosopumilales archaeon | reverse complement strand
TGCATGGCACAGAAGATGCGGATATAACTCCACAATTTAAAGAGAGTTATAAACGGTACATCAAATATTCTTAAAAATCGGACGTAAATATCGCAACATTATTTGTTGCAACAAACATGTATCTAAAGTTAAGATTGACGATCCGAAAGCTATTATGCTTATTGAATTGCCTCACAAAGCCTCGATATTATTTGTTGATGTTGATTAGGAGTTTCTGATGGCATTTGCAGATATATACACAGAAACTTGTCTTTTGTTTGTGTTAGTGGCGTGACAGCCAAGAACACCTTCCTATTATTATTCTCTTCCTGAGTGGCTATTTCAGTTATTTCGAAATGAGATTTATTGGAGCCCCAATCGAACCAGCAGGTTGTTGCCCTATTGTTTAGAGATGGAATCAAATAATGGTGATAAAATGAGTAACCCCCTCCTGTCCATTTAGAACTGTTAGCCATTTTCGCAGAACCTTCGCGTCCGCGTCCGTGAATTCTCCTGATTTTACCAGTTACCATTTTTCCATTAGAATCGACGACAGCTGCAAACTTGACTGCTTTAGTAGCATACAATGAAGTCAAACAGATTTCCTCAAAGAAATCGAGTTCTTCCATCGATTAGTGATTCTATCTAAACTGGGTAATATTAATCATTTATCTCCTGATGTAAGATAGCTGTAGTTTGTATACAATTTCCTTAGATAATATAAATATTATATCTAATTGGATCACGGGTAGGAATCGATAAATATTGACTTGCAAAGGCATATGTTCTCGTCATAAGGCGATGAAGCCAGTTGGGACTGGTCGTTATTCTACTGGACAGAAACGTTGTCAGGTTTGTGAGATCTTCGTAAAATGGGATGGATTATGGTGTCCGTGCTGTGGATATAGACTAAGAACAAAACCACGCAACTTAAAATACAAGGCAAAATTGAGATCAAGAAAGGAAATAGAGAAATCTAGAGTACTGCTGACATCGTATTATCATTAGTAACATTTCGATATCTGAATGCAGGCTGGGATATCATTATCATCCTGCTAGTCATGCCAATTTTTCGACGCTATGCTGTCACTACAAGACAGTACATTACTCTCCGTCCTTCGGTGATTTACGCCTTGTCTGCTCTTTTATCCATAGCTCTATTGCTTCTTGTAACGCTATACTGATATTTCCTTTCCTGAAGCCTTTAGTATTAGCCACTGTCCTCCTAAATCGTTCTTCGATGTCATCTTCTACGACTATATTCATTTTACCCACCTGCCCTATAAGGAGATACCACTATACAAACATATAGAGTGAATCCATAATACGCTACTTACTGCTTGCGACAAAGTTTTCTTGGAAGTATTTTTTAAGTCTATTTGCATCGAAATCACTTAGCAATATGTCATCATGGAAGACATCCTTTTTCCCTTTGAGTATATTACCCTTGTCTGCCAGTATCTTCAACGCAGAAGGAGTACCTTTTGACTCTGAATGAACTAATTCCATTCTTAATGCTGGACCTTTAGAGAACGTACCCTGTTCTCCCTCACCACGAATAATAAACTCATTACCCTTATCCTTATGAGGTCTGTCAAATTGCATCGAGTATCTGTTAATCCTGTCTTCTATTATTACTCTCAATTTGTCTACTTTGCTGTCTTTCTCTATCTTGAAAGTATACTTCTGAAGACCCTCTACTTCAATGACTCTTCCAATAGGGTCTTTATTATTTTCCTCTTCATGCAGGTGTGAATCCTCTTTAGCAGCCCAGAGCATTCCTTCATTTGCAACTGTTATTCTAAATCTACCATTATCTCCGCTAACTTTCAGATGAGAATCAATATTTCTTTGGAGTTCTGCTGTTGTCATTGCCTTGGATGGGCCTTTGAACCATTCGTTTTTACTCTCCTTAAAATCTAATAAGCCACTATATTGGACAAGATAGCTCTCCTTTGCATTCCATCTCCTTACAAGCTCGTATGCCTCAATTACAGAGATCATCCCTGATTCAGGATGCGGGTTGTAAGTGTGTGTGCCTAAGACTAAAAGATCCGGGTTCCACAACAAATTCTCGTCTGCATTAGGTAAGGAGAGGAAGTCCCAACCCATAATGATCTTTTTGTCTTGATACTTGACAACATAAATTACAGAGCTTGGAGTGGAATTATCGCCGTGATTTGCAACAACCGGTACTACCGTAAATGGACCAGTTGTAAAGGGCTTATTTGGTTCTATGATGTTAAAAGCTGATCGTCTTTCTGCCAGTTGAGGTAATTTGCTCATAATTTGGTCACAACACTCTTTGGTGCAATATACACTGACCTTATCAGATCCGTCCACAACCTTATTGAAAAGCTTAGGAAGGTCCTTTATCTGATCATCATGAGAGTGTGTAATCAGGACGGCATTTGGAATATCAGATATTATTATTTTCGATTGAGCAGACGTAACATCAGTTCCACTTTTTTCCAAGCTCTCAACAACACCTTCACCCACATCAACTAGAAGATGAAAATTTGTGTTCGCACCGCTGCTGTCAGCAGCAGGAGGAGATGTGCCGAATATAGAACAAGAAGTATTTGCAATTATTTCCTTTCGTTTTATTTCTGCAGCTCTTTCAGATTTTTGTTCGTCATCCATCGTGGAAATATTCGGTAATGTCCCATTAATTCTTACCAATAATTGGGTAGTCTTTTCTGGCGTAGTAAGTGTCCTTTGCATATTCTATATATACACATATCGATATAAATACATATCGATTTATCAATTTATAAAGATTTCAACAAAAACACAAATACGTAAAATAACAAGATAAAATATGACAAATTCGCATGGAACGATATAATCGGAAATTCCTTCCTCGCCAATTAACTAAATAGTTGTGGTAGTGAAGCAACATGCCCAAAGACTACAGTCCTCCATTTATTCTATCTTTCAATTGTTATCTCAGAAATAGTTCGTCGATTCTTCAATCAAAAGCATCTTTTCTAGATACTTTTAATATTCATTCTTGACCCAAATTTTAAGTCAACGCCATATTTTTGATCATAATCAAAAGTAAATGATTCGTTAGATAATATTGGGAAGCTTGAAAGTTCTGTATTCAAACAAATGGGACATCTATCTTCCACAGGCAACATAAACTTACCAAAGTACGCTGCACACCAGAAACATGTGTCACATAAAATGAATATGTTCTCTTTTTCCTTTGGGTTTCCTTTTTCCGGGTAAACCTTTTTTGCAGACATCCCCCTTCGTGAATTATCTGCCATTCCCATTTCAGATAATAGACAGCATAATTATATAAATTGTGTCATAACTGACATGGGGAAAGGACCGTGTTGAAAAGGTCCTTTTACTACAATGGAATCTTCATTACATTACAAAAAGGGGTTCCTTTCGTTCAGGTAACGGCCAGTTCAATACTCCAAGAAGTATTGACGAGGACGAGATCAAGAAAAAATGTGTACGTAAGGATTCTTCGATTTAATTTAGGATCATCCGACTGATTCTCGAAGACATGTGGCTTTCCCTTCGTGACTGCCTTCATAGGTTCCAAACAGC
This sequence comes from Nitrosopumilales archaeon, assembly GCA_009665115.1. Classification (GTDB taxonomy): domain Archaea; phylum Thermoproteota; class Nitrososphaeria; order Nitrososphaerales; family Nitrososphaeraceae; genus Nitrosopolaris. The sequence continues at coordinate 2,141 of WJXE01000127.1, read as the reverse complement.
CATGTGGTTTGCCCTTACCATCCTAGGTCTGGACTACACACCATTTCTTTCGAACTAGCGGTTCACCTACTATTCCTAGTATGACAACCATGCATTTCCATGGACGTACTAGGCCTTTACCTAATACGGAAGTCTGCATGATGGATCATCCTTCTGTTTCGGTCAGTCGGATATGATATATAGCGCAGAACATCCTAATATACTTTTAACAGCACACAGTCTCTTCGTTCGGTATTGGTGTTCAAGAGAATTTTCTTTGATCGCGGAAATTCATCCTCCAATTCATGATTAATAGCGTCTCTCACCAAGGCTAGCTTGCTGCCACGATCATACGTCAAAACTTTATTCTAAGGCGTGTCCCAGTTAAGTCTTCGGGAGCAAAAAATGCAACCGCCCAAGTAACTAGATAAGTCACACTTCGCCTTTGGCGTTACATTTAGAATTCAAGCGATAACGATAATTCCTCAAAAATAGTATTGTTAACAAATATGGTTGTTTTTTGTGATATTATAAAGAGACTTCGAAAGCATATGTATAGGTTTAACTACTCCACTCTTGCCGTTTCTTTTTGTTGCGCGCTTATCCCTCTTAGCCAAGGATCCCAGAATATTTTGAACCAATACTCACCCACTTTTATTGCATTGTCATATGATCCTCGATTCACTTCGATCCATTTTGACAAATAATTTTGCCAGAAAACCATTGGATTGATAAACGGATTGATAAACGGATTGGATCCGTAACTTGTTTGTTCTCTCTCTGATGCCATGACCTAATTTAGGTTATAATAGTAGTTAAAGTTAATGCCCTCTGTAAGCGCCGTCTAAATCATGTGTTTTGCTCAGCCTATTAGGAAAGGAATGTTTGGTTTAAAATCAGCCACATACATACATACATACAAAGACATATTTAGCCACTGTACCTCAAACAGCCGCTGACTTTTAATGGAATGTTATGAATGGAGAATTCAGGCCTTACTAGTATTTACTGTTGTTGCACTATCAACCGTCACTTCGACCGCATTTTTTTTACCCGCTATATCATATAGTCAGTTGTCCCCTACGCCATCTAGCAACAATATTGCTAATACCAAAGTAGTAATTCTATCTTTTGATGACAACAGGAAAGGCGATTTCACATATGCCAAACCAATTTTAGACAAATATGGCTTTAAGGCTACTTTCTTCATAATTTGCGGCAAGACAACAGATAAAGGAGCTATGAATTGGCAAGAGATAGCTTCAATGCAAAGTGATGGTATGGATATAGAATCACACACTATGACACACAAGCATCTAAATCATTTGTCAGCAAGTGCATTGAATTTTGAAATAGCCGGATCAAAACAATGCCTCGCCAGTCATGGCTATAATACAACGAGCTTTGCATATCCTTATGATGAAGGAGCAGACAATGTTACTGTAGTAAACACAGTTGCCAAATATTATGATCTAGCAAGAACTGGTAGTGAGCCACTTATGTTCCTAAACTGCAATGGATTTAAGAACCATCCTCAGACAGACTGTAAAACATATTTACCTGATGGCAAGCTAACATACGCAAATAGGTATGCTATCAGAAGTTTGTCTTTTGATAGATACGAAATAAAGGACTTATTTAACAATGCCTCCATATTTTCTGATTTTGGACAGATACTCAATAGCCAGAGTAATTACAACAAAGGTAATGGAATAATTAGCTTGTCTGGAATAGGGAATAATGTAGGGGGAGCTGTTCCTCTAATTACATTTCATAACGTACGTCCTGTTAACAATGTACCCTACACTACCAATGTAGGTGTGTTTGCTGAATTAATGAAATATCTACATGATAATGGATATAAAGTATTGGACATGGCTAACTTAAGATATGATACAAAGAGCAACGTATTTCATATAACATGATACCTTCCCTTATAGTTATCAGTTAATCTCTATGTGATTTTCTGTTCAGTCGTCTCGATGCTATTATTGTTGATGCCATGATACTCTTACAGAGAAAAGATATGCGTAGGAAGTAGATTTTTGTTGGGATTAAGTTCGTTGAGGTCTTACGCCACTACCTATCCGCATACAGTTGTCGCCTTCCCTCCCACTCTCTGTAAGTAGCTCCCATATTTTTAGCCGTCCAACCATTTTTTT
>WJXE01000126.1 GCA_009665115.1 Nitrosopumilales archaeon | reverse complement strand
TGATCTATCTGAACGACAAGCATCCTATTAAGGAGTATTATTTCCACCAGTATTGCTATAGCCGCATATCCATAGCCATGTAGCGATATAGGAAAAGAGGATTCTGAAATAATATAGTTATTTATCATACTCACTTATAGGACTCTTCAAGAGAGTACTGTGAATTCTAGTCCCGATTCTTTGGAAAAATAATAAAACCCTCAGAAATTCAAGCAGCATCTTCTCCAAATCCAATTTTTCAAATGGCAATTGGCTGGTTGTTTGCATATCAAAGACTGTGATGCCCGCTGTTGAGCTAGATGTCTTTACCAAACTGTCCTGCAAGTCGATAAGTATGAATGAATTATTATTACCTTTTGAAATTCGTCCAGGAGAAATATTTGTTAGTGCGCTTGTATCATTGAGACTGCTAGAAGTGACAAAAGCGAGGGGTAGAAATGAAAAAGAAAAACTATATTCGAACTCCCAGCTTGCAGATGATGGTTACTAAATTATTTGTTGACGCAAGGCTTTATCGTATAAAGAAAAATCCAACAGCGATCATAATGTATACCGCAGTTAGCATGATTCCTTCAAACCAGTTACTCTTCCCATCATGCGCAATCAAGTTCAATATTAATGCTGCAAGAAAAACCATAGCCAGTTCATAAATTGTGAAGACTAGGTTAAATGGTCTATTAAGAACGATTCCGGTTATTACAAGTATTGGAACTACAAAAATGGCTACTTGTGTTCCAGAACCAGCTGCAATTCCTATTGATAAATCAAGTTTACCTCTTCTTGCAAGCAGAATTGCGCTACTATGTTCTGCAGCATTTCCTACTATACCTACGATAATTGCACCAACGAACATTTCACCAAATCCAAATTTTTTAATTGTCAATTCTACAGAGCTAACCAATACTTCGCTCACCAGAACAACCCCAATCACACCGGCTCCAAGCAGTAGGATAGATTTTTTCTTGCTCCAATGCGAATCATCGGAGTGTTGTCGTTGATTGTCTATATCCTTGTAAAGCTTGTTACCCTCAATTCCTCTTCTTCGTCCATTCACTTCTTCCCTTTCCATTGAAGGAATTGCAAATAAGTGTTTATGAGTAACAAATGTAAATATTATGCTGGCTATGTATACTCCTAGTAATACAAATGCAAGAACATCGCTAATGAATTGAATGTTCCCTTGCCCTTCTACTAAACTTACTTCTGTTGTTGGATTTGATACAGTAATGGATAAAATAGTAGGAACTGCCAATCCGATTATTGCCAAGAACAACATTGAGGACTGGTAGCTTGTATTCTCCTTATTGAAAAATTGTTCTTTCTGCTTTAGACCCCCTACAACAAGACTCAATCCAAAAATTAAGAGTATATTGCCAATAATGGAACCTATTATGGATGCTTTTACTAGATTTACTAATCCTGCAGATAAAGCAACTATTCCTATTATAATTTCGGCAGCGTTACCAAAAGTCACATTGAGCAAAGAAGCTATGGTTGTGCCGTAATGTATTGCCAGATGCTCAGTTGAATCACCTATTAACTTTGCAAGGGGAATCAACGCAATAGCTGCAAAAATGAAAATTAAGAGGGGTTCAGAATGAGTAAATTCTAATACTAATGCCATTGGTGCAAATAGAACAAGAAAGTATAATACACTGGATTTTGATAATTTTCCATGAATATCACTATTGTCAAAATCCAATTACGATTCTTACCAAAATAGCTGAATGTAACATTATTTTATCTCTTTGTTTTGATCACTCCTGTGTCGTTACCGACAGGGTTTCTATTTCAATCTAAACACCACCTGTGTGGGCACCGGCTACGGGTTTTGTGCATTTTCTGGCATATTGGCCGAACTCAGTAGTCAATTATTTTTGGGAGACCTTTCCTTTATGTATCTTAAAAATCGTCGTCATATCTGCTTAAAACTTGCATAACCGCATGAATGTTGCTATCTGGATTCGCCTGGAATGCTACTAGAGGTAACTCGAGAATGCGAGGAGATGCAGTTCCAAACTCTAGTACATTCTAGATATTTTTCAATTAGATTGATATTTGATGCCTTTTTTTAGAAGGATAATGCATAACTCACAGGGGTCACTGTAAAAGAATAGACGTCTCGCTCACATTGATTATGTTAAGTTTATCACCCTGCGCGCAGCGGTTTCGCCAGTTAACCTATAATATGATAAAGCATTTATGAATCATAGTTTCGAGCAGATCACAAACGGGATTAAATTATGATTCTGTCAAGTCTACGGGACATATTTCTACTGTAAAAAGTCGGGACATTCTACTACGATTAAATCTCTTTGGTAAATTCCGTTCGTAATCACATTTGCCAGCAAAATAGCCATCTTCTATCCCAACAATCGTTGTTTTCAATTCCCTTTTGAGTTCATTATCAAATTTGATTCTTATTCTCTCTCATTCCATGAATAGCTTTTGTATACTCGAAACGATATCTGGCTCCAAGGATTCAATTATTCTGTCCAAACATTTCAGGCCGTCTTTACTCGCGCGACCCATGGCTCCAGCTTCACTTCTATACTCAAAAACATTGTCCTCGTACTGTGCTATCACAAACAGATTAGGCTCACTGTTAGCTTGTTTATGAAAATGTTCGTAAATGTTGTCTAAATGATAATTGCGATTGCATGACCAGCATTTATCGGGGTTCAAGTCCCGCATTAAACGTATGTTAATACGTCGGTTTCTACTGGGTAGAATTTGTTCGCGTAAAAAATCTTTTGCTTGTAAAACGTGTGTTGGCTGACTTTTAGTCAGTAGAACGCATAGATACCATGTCCCGCTTTTTGACAGGGTCGAGCGTTACTGACACTCCTTGCCTTTCTTTGCGTTTTCTAATAAATCTTACCTAGTTTCACCAGAAATAGTATGTGTGCATACGGGTTTACCTGCATCTTTGTAGTTTAGGCTTAGGACCATTAAATACAGTAGTTTTATCTCGGGAGTTAAGGACCTCGTTATTTAAGATTAATTGGATATCTTACAGCAGGTGATGATAGCTTGCTAACTCATTTAGCTGTTCCATAAACAGTCCCATTGATTAGCGTAACCACTACGTGCTACAAGCAGAATTTGAAAGTCGTTACTAAAGCAACGACATCTAATAATGCAGCTACTATTCTATTATTCCATCGTTGACGTCTATATCTGCGCTTACAGTTAAATGGTCAAATGGCTTTCGTTACTATCGTGACTAACTGTGATAAAGCTCATTCCCTTCATATTGCTATCATTGGATTTGCTATCCTGTATATTCTCACTACTAATGCCGCTACCACTGCTACTGCTACTACCCTGCATGTTATTAACGGTGACATTATTCTGTAGAGTGATTATTCCTACCATCGTAAATAATCCGGTAATGACAAATCCCGTACCTGTTATTCTTGCAACCCAAATACCATACCGTGACCAAATTTTCTCTCCAAAAATTATTGCAGCAAACAGTCCCATCCATAGCAAGTTCATCCATCCTAAAGCAACCATCAAGAGAAAATATGGCCAACAGCATCCAAGGCAGTAAAGGCCATGATATGCACCCATTCTGACTGCTCCCCATATCCCGTTTCGCCATCTTCTCATAAAGAAACTCATTGGAGATTCACAGTAACCGAGACACTTTGTCTTTAATGGACTGAATTGATATAAGCCAGATAAAATTAATACAACTCCAAAAATAGTATCAACCAATTGCTGTTGTTTTCCATTTCCATCCAAAAGTGAATTCATAGGAATCGACCATCCTAGAAGAAGTGCAACTCCTGTCAATGCCCATACTACAAGGTAGCAGGTTACAAACAGAGTCAGTTTAAGCGAAACAGATTTTTTATTATTATATTTCGGTTTTTCTTCTGACATCAAATTTTCATCTGTTTGTTTTTGCCTTTGCGTAGTATTGTCCCCTCCACCAATGAGTCGATTATACAGCAAAGCCATAGGTGTTATAGCCGGAAACATCATCGCAGCCATGCCAACTGTCCAGCTTGCAGTGAATAAAGAAATTGCTAGTGGATCGTATAGCATCATTGCCCTCATCATGACATTATTATTACCAGCATCAGATTGTCTACTAAGCAACAACCACGACCCTGCCGATGTTAAAATTAGAAAAATTAGAATAATCTTTTGGACTTTGTTCAACTTTAATACCATGGTGATCTTACCACTCCTTTACCGTGGTGTGTAGATAGACCTTATTATCATGACATTTATATCCGCAAATTGACGTTCAAGAACATCTTTTATAGTATTTGCAAATAATACGAAGGGGCCTTTTGCTTTGGCGTGGCCTGAATATATGATAGTTAGGGCTTGTCTTTGATTATTGTTTGCATTTTTTGTAATAAATTGCTGAAAGGCGTCGTTTCCTTCACATATGGATTTTGGTCTTAGGCATGCAGTCACGATATCGAGACCATCCGGCTTGTCATCTCGCCATAGTTTCCTGATCTACTACGATACAAGAATAATGCGCTACAGAGACCACCTGTCGAAAAACCACTAAAATTACGAGGGCAGCCATACATACAGTTGCAGTTGCTGCATTAATGGTCCATTTCGGAATTCCTTTTTCTTTTGCTGTGGTGGTATTGGCAGCGGTCATTTAGATAGTATATTCATCTTCCACCGTTGTATGTAAAAAGGACGTGTGATAGTCCATGAGCCTGTAATCGTTATGGAGCGTAACTAAACTTAGAGTAAAATGCATTTTTGTTTGAATTATCCCACTCCAGTCCGTGGTCATGATAGGTGTATTTGGTTGAATGCGAAATCACAGGATCGAAGCCAGGTGACACGGCTATTGCTGGATTGATTATAAGCGATTCCCTATTGGGATCGCTCCCAGCCAATCCCTCGATTTCAAGCTCCAACGAATTTGGAATGCGCAACCAGCGTCGCTTGCCATCGACTCCAAATTGAATCGAAGCCCGGCGCACCCCTAAAACCTCGCCTATCAGACTACCGACCTTCGCCAAAAATCCACCAGCTTGACCAGAGAAGATCTTGCCGAGCGCATCAGCCTGTTCTGAACTTGCCTGTTCATCTAGATAAATGGCCGCCTTCCATTTCGGGCCTGTGAACATGTTACCAGGGATATGGAAAACACCCGCCGCATTTAGTCCATCTAGCCGAGTCTGTCCATATTGTCCCTTCTGAATATGCCAGGCAATGGTATGTTGGCAGTCACCATTATCAGGATCTCCCATAAAGATACAGGGACATATTGATCGACAGTTGCATGCTTCAAAGTAATCTCCTTCGATTTTCCATGAAACGGAACCTGCTCGTACGTTACTCATGCTATGTGTCATTCTCACTACATTGTGTTTGAACAATTAAGTTGTTCATGATACACCATTTCTATCCTAAGATCTTAAAGGTTTCTCCCCTGAAGGGAGTTCTAAAAGTGAGCCATTGATAAAGGGATTGCGTGGAGTACGGAAAGTCAGATAGTTGAAAAATAGACCTAGATCTGGACTAATTGCACAAATTTAAGAATGCGCTGATAGCAATAGTTCGACTAACGAAAATAATGTCTGATGTAGATCTTTCCAAGAGTGACAGAGGAATATCTGGTACTTCTGATAGAGAAGGTCTATATCAAGAATATAGTGGACACATCAAAGAAAAACATTATTCTTCGCTGCCGAGGGTGGAGA
>WJXE01000125.1 GCA_009665115.1 Nitrosopumilales archaeon | reverse complement strand
TTCTTGTCTTATACAATTCAAAATACTCGCCTAACGCTTGAATGTTAGATTTCAGACCAAACTTTACAAGATATTGTTTACGTATACCCACCACGTGTTTGAAGTCACTATATATATCATTAATCTTGGGTCTTCATGTGGCTATTTGTGAATATTAAATGAAGTGAAGGCCATGAAGACCATGAATGCTCTAAAAGGGATAGGGTATGGACTTTGTTTAGACTTTTTGATTCTAAAGCGTGATGTTAAGGTAAATCAATAAATTTGTACTCTTTAGTTCGTATATCAAAAATAATAATTCCACCTTCTTTAAATGCACCAGATATGCTTGCAACTTTTTTATGAGCTGCACCAGGATTAAGAACTAGTGTCTTGCCATTGTTTTCATGTTTTCCATCTGAATGTAGTGGTTCTCTTATGTGAGTATGTCCACAAATAAGGATATTATATTTTCCACTATTGATAAGCTGCTCCTTAACTTCTTTAGCTGTTCCATGGTATATCCCAAACTTTAATCCGTCAATCTCTATTTCACCTAATTCTCCTTTCAAGTCTCCATTTATGTCAAGGAAGTTTTTTAATAGATGTACCTTCTCTCCATCGTTGTTTCCAAGCACTCCAATTAATTTTGCATTCAATTTTTCAAATTCCTTAACCACTCCAGGAAAAACGTAGTCACCCGCATGAATCACATAATTCACTCCTTCGGCGTTGAATATTTCTATTGCTTTTTGAACATTTTCAATATCGTCATGGGTATCAGATATTATCCCTATTTTCATTCATAAAGTAACAACCCTACGCTATTTTTTACCTTTATGATCTCATCATTGCCTATACGTATTCAAATTTTGTAATTATCGTGTTGCTTAGATAATCATGTGGGCGAGATCGGACCTGCAAGAAGGATATATGTTCTTGATCTATCGGGTGTTGATCTATCAAGTGCAGCGCCATTTATGCACCTCATAACCTCTTTGGTTCTACTACTGGGGAGACTCGAGGCATTGCTGATGGCTTCTGGGCTTCCCTGCAGCCTCTAGCTCCCGGCAAACATGAATTGGACTTTAGTAGAGCGACTCCCGGCAATTCTTTTGTTGTAAGCCATAGCATGATTATCGTGACGCAACTACAATCTATAAATAAGACGGTGGGAAATGGACTATTGGAGATGTCTTCTACTTCCAGTCCATCCTACCGATGCGAAGTGTGTGGTAGATCATTTGATTGGCTACAGGAACTTGAGCAGCATAAGCGGCAAGAGCATCAGAAATAAAACGACAAACAAAAGGGCTTATACTTGATTATTTTATTGTTGCAAATCTTTTAAATGTATCTGCAATTATTGATATATGGTGCGGAAGGATAAATCTTTTCCTTTCTGATAGCCTCCATATTTCTCTTCCAAAAATTTCCCTATTTCCTTCTTTGTATTGCATACTTTCGGAAATGCTTAATTGGCATTGAATGGGTCTCCTTGCTGCTGAATACATGAAGACTCAATTATGGTGAAATAGACTTGTAAATACCACCACAGAAGACATCGTTGATATCAGGAGTTCCAGAGTTACAGATTACGGCCGCAGCCGAGATGTTGGTTCAAATGCTGGAAAAGAAAGGCATTCGGGTATTACCACTATACGTTATACTTGCTTGAATGTTTTTTTCATCAAGTCTGCAGTCTTTGGATTTGACTTTAGATAAGAGATTATCTCCTTTGGGCCGACTCTTCTATTGAAATATCCCATTCCGCCTGGCCTGTCTTCTTCTTCTGATCTGTTTCTTACATAGTATTCAAATAGAGCGTCAGTTATCGTAGCAACATCTTTGCGAGGTACAAAATGAAGATATTGTTCTCCTGAATATGGATCGACTAGTATACGGCCTTGGTGTCTTCCATCTTGTGTCCCCAACAGTACCACCTGATATAGATTAAAACCTGTTCCTATCCACCCAATTGTCTTTGTCGCAGGTCTGTAACATTGCTTTTCACAACCTGTAACGCCTATTGATTCAGTCATATATCCCCACTTCTTTTCTAGTTCGTCAATTAGATATGGTTCAAACTTTTCAGAATCTGTATAAGTTAGCCTGCATGTATCTCTTCCAACACAAGCTCCAGATGACCTTCTTAGGTTTGAGTATGCTCGATATAGCGCGGTCTTGCCATCAGGAATGCTATCCTTGTTACTATCGCTGTTTATTTTACGAAATCCATACCCAAACATCTCCATATCTCTTTCAAACAGTTCCTTTAGCCCCTCTTCTATGTTACAAAACATTAAGTGCTGATTAGGTGTAGTGAATAATTCGATATGTGGATAGTTATTCATCAAATATTTTACCATACTTTTGAGATCCCCGTTATGACTTCCGTCTATTATTCTACCGTTCTCTATGAAAGCGCCATAGCACCATCGACTGCTATTATCTGGCTGCTTTACCCATCCAAGATGCAGGTCTATGTTGCCGTAATCATAGTCTTCAATATGAGGTTCAAAATTTATACTTCCAATTCCATCAAGATTCCGTACTTGTTCTCTGAACCATTCAATACCTTTAACTGTAACCAAATATTTTAGTCTGGCCCAATGTCTATTATGTCTGTCTCCCCAATCCTTTTGAACTCTTACTATGGCGTCTAGTCCTTTCATGAGATTTTCTTCAGTAAACAAGCCAAATGGTTCACCAAGGGCAGAAATGGTTGGCTTACCAGACTGTTGTCCCTGGCCCCCTCCTACGTAAACCTGAAACTCTTCTACCTCAGCACTACCATTACCAGTACCATCAGATTTGATAACTGGCGCAATACCAATATCGTTTGTTCTCAGCTCTACACAGTTATCTGGAACATATTTTTTATTTACGTCATCGTAATGAATTGCCGAAAAGGCTACCTTGAACTTCCTGTTAAGCTGGTTTTGTCCATAATCAAATCTACTTACTCCAGGTATCCTGTTTTCCAAGTCTCCATCCCTAAGATATTTTGGATCTATTTCGAATATTTCTATGTAAGCAGCTGTTGGAAGAGCAAAATATTTTCCAACTCTTTGGGCCCACGTATTAGCATTAAAAATTGTTGAATGGTATGATAATGGACACCCTATTACATTTCGTGTGTTATCTCCACAACCGTTCATTGTAAAGAACCCTGATTCTGATATGTCTCTTATTGCATCGACTACGTTTATTTTCTTAACCCAATGGAGCTGTATGTTTTGTCTTGTTGTTATTTTTAAGCCTGGCCTTGCATGAGGATACGCGTTTTCTGGCCCTATGGTGTAGCTATCTGATATTCTGTCTAGAATATTCCACTGCTTTGCTGTAATAGGTCCACCACCAGGTAAGGTTATACGGAACATATACATCCAGTCTTTCTCATTTCCAGTCTTTGCTCTGTTGAATTCCAAGTAGATTCCATGTGATTTTGCTATCTGCTCAGACTCCCAAGAAATATTTTCGGACGAATGATTCCGAAATTCATTGAATAGATTCCCCCTAAGTTCATTAGAATTAATCTTTGCAACCTCTACTCTGGAGTAGTCTTTAGTATCGGTTCTGAAATTCGGATTCACAGCCTGTTTGAACATTAATAACTAGTTGTACATGAATTCGGAAATCCATATTTAATGTATCATTATCCTAGCATATATACATACTAATTATTAATAGAGTCAACTCTTTGAGTGAGTGAAAACTGTTGACTACAGCAAGTATATGGGTAATAGATTTATAAGAGCAGCAATAATTCAGGGCGCAATTATTACCGGTCTTACATAATTAATTGTTGCAATTTCAGTTATTATTTTCTTCCGCAGTTAATATAATTCAATTCCTCTCCTTATCTTTTGAAGGCCCAGCTAAATGGTTCTTTCTTGGCTACCTATTCTATATAATATTAGTTGTCGCAATAGCAGTGACAGCCGTCTTTGATAACCATCTAGAGATCAATATGGGAAAAAAATCAGAGGATTGAAGGCCGTGCTAGCTTGGATTCATCTGATTGGAATGAATGTAGGTGGTAATGCTATAACACTAACCATGTATATGCAGGATTAATTGGTTCTGGAATGTTCAGTTTAATTGCCAATAGAGGGAGTTCTTCGGCTGTTGCGAGATTGACTTCAAATCCTGCGCTCATGGCACAATTTATTCCCTCTATAGCTGCATTTGCAGGATTACGTAGCCTAGGAGTCATGGCAGGTGGTATATCATATATAGCAACATATTTGCAAAAAAATTAACCCTAAGTTATTTAGATCTCAACTCATTGTTAATGTAAAACGCGAAACTCTAGCTCTTCATATCAAGTTCTGAAAAAACAGTACCAAGAATGGTAATAATAGACAAGTCTTCCAATTAGCAGCTATTCAGTATCTTATAGTGATTTATGGCTATTTAGCGAACATGAAGCACTAGAAATATTCGCATCCATAATGTGCATATAGAATGTGAACCGTCTCAGATATAACAAGTATTCTATACAACATTATATTGTATATAATGAGATGTGATTTGAAAGACCTCAATTAACCCAATATAACGAGACACATGGAATATGATTAATGAAACCAAAAAAATGGAGTGTGTATATTACCAGAAGGATATTGGACCCCGCAGTGCCTATGATATCGAAAGAGTGCAGCGTTATTGTTGCAAATCACAGGGGAAGGCCACCTACTAGAAATGAGCTTTTGAAAGCCGTGCGTGACAAAGATGCAATCCTCTGCACATTATCAGATATAATAGACGCAAAAGTCATGGATGCTGCGGGATCAAACCTCAAAGTTATTAGCTCTTATAGCACAGGCACAGATCATATAGATATTAAAGAGGCAACCAAGAGAGGAATTTATGTTACTTTTACTGGTGATATTCTTACAGAAGCGACAGCAGATCTGGCATTCGCATTGATCCTCGCAACATCCAGACAAATTACGCAAGGACATGAGCTTGTCACACGTAAACGATGGAAATATGGATGGGACCCGCATCTTCTATTAGGTTCAGATGTTCACGGTATGACAATTGGAATAGTTGGCTTAGGTAGAATCGGATCAGCTGTAGCACGTAGAGCAAAAGGGTTCGATATGGATATCATTTATCATAATCTCCATAGTCGAAATATTCAGATGGAAGAGCAATTTGGTGCTAAACATGTCGATATGAACCAACTTGTAGAAGAAAGCGATTTTCTTTCACTCCATTGTTCTTTGAATAGTGAAAGTTATCATTTAATTAATGAATCAAATCTTCGACGAATGAAAAATGATTCGTATATAATTAATACAGCACGAGGTCAACTCATTAACGAGGCACATCTGATTAAAGCTCTGAAGCAAAGATGGATTGCAGGAGCAGGACTCGATGTCTTTGAAAAAGAACCACCATCACCAAATAATCCATTATTGAAGATGAAGAATGTTGTCTTATTGCCCCATATAGGCAGTGCTACGTTTTTGACTCGAACAAAAATGGCGGAAGTAGCAGCCAAAAATTTACTAAATGTCTTGAATCGAAAAACCGCAATTTACCTTGCAAATCCAGAGGTAAATCCTAGATAAATCAGATTATAAACTTTTTAATCCAAGTTGGGCATAAGAGACTCTAGAACCCTAGAGATTTTCGCTTTATTCTTGGAAGTCATTTCAAAGACGATATATCTATAGGGTTCAAATTATATAAAAATAGCGGTTATAATCTAAATAGATC